>JBNJDJ010000037.1:0-19052 GCA_051744845.1 Bacillota bacterium | reverse complement strand
CTCACTCCTTAAGTATTAAAAAAGACATAGCCATTTGCTATGCCGACACTTAAGAAGTTTATCATAAAATTCAGTTTTGTCAAATATTAAGCCTTAAATTTTTTTCTTTCTATTTCATATAAGTTATTTTTATTAGAATCTATAACAACAATTAAAGGTAAGTCCTTAACTTCTAACTTTCTAATAGCCTCAGTTTGTAAATCTTCAAAAGCTATTACCTTCGAAGAAATAATACAATCAGAAATTAAGGCTCCTGCTCCTCCAATAGCTGCAAAATATAAACTATTAGTATCTTTCATTGCTTTTATAACTTCTTTAGATCTAGTACCTTTACCAATCATTCCTTTTAAACCTAATTTTAAAAGTGGTATTGTTAAATCATCCATTCTATATGAAGTTGTAGGACCAGCTGAACCAATTACTTCTCCAGGCTTAGCAGGTGCAGGTCCTACATAATAAATTATTTGATTTTTCAAATTAAATGGTAAATCTTTCCCCTTTTTTATTAAATCGTTTAATCTTTTATGTGCTTGGTCTCTTGCAGTATAGATAGTTCCACTTAATAATATATTGTCTCCTGCTTTTAAATTTTTTACCTTTTCTTTTGTCAATGGAGTTTTTATTTTTTTCATTATAAGATCACCTCAGCATGTCTAGATGCATGACAATTAATATTAACAACAACAGGTAGACCTGCAATATGAGTTGGATACATATCTACATTTACTCCTAAAGCACTAAATTTACCACCTAGTCCTTGAGGACCAATTCCTAACTTATTAATTTTTTCTAATAATTCACTTTCTAAATCATTATATTTACTCTCTTTATCAATTGGTCTTAAAAGTGCTTTTTTAGCGATTAAAGCAGCTTTATCAACTGTTCCTCCTATTCCTACCCCTACTACTATTGGTGGGCAAGGGTTAGGACCAGCTTTTTTTACAGTATCAATAACAAATTTTTTTACTCCATCAATTCCATCAGAAGGCTTTAACATTTTTAATCTACTCATATTTTCACTACCAAAACCTTTAGCTGCTAAATTGATCTTTAACTTATCTCCTTTTACAAAATCGAAATGAATAACAGCAGGTGTATTATCTGATGTATTTTTTCTATCAATTGGATTTTTAACAACAGATTTTCTTAAATATCCTTCTTTATAACCTTGTCTTACTCCGTTATTAATTGCTTTTTTTAAATCACCTTTTATAAAAAGATCATTACCTATTTCTACAAAAACAACTACCATTCCTGTATCTTGACACATAGGCACTTTTTTATTTTTAGCAATATCAGCATTTTTTAATATATTTTTTAAAATATTTTTACCAATATTTGATTTCTCATTTTTTTCAGCATCTAATAAAGCATCTTTAACATCTTGTCCTAAATTATAATTTATTTTAATACACATATCTTTAATAGTTTCTACTAAACTTTCAGCCTGTATAACACGCATAAAACCCTTTCTTATTTTCTAATTTGACCATTACCTCTTACTTTATACTTAAATGTTGTTAAAGCTTTCAAACCCATTGGACCTCTTGCATGCAATTTTTGAGTAGATATTCCAATTTCTCCACCTAATCCAAATTGTGCTCCATCTGTAAATCTAGTAGAAGAATTAACATATACAGTAGAAGCATCTACTCTATTTAAAAACTCTTCAGAAGCTTTATAATCATTTGTTAAAATAGATTCTGAATGATTAGTAGAATATTTATTAATATGTTCTATAGCTTCATCAACATTTTTAACAACTTTTATTGATAATTTTAATTTTAAATATTCTGTATTAAAATCTTTTTTGGTAGCTAATTTTATATCTCCAGCATATTTTTTTGTTTCTTTACATCCAACAATTTCTACATTTTTAGATTTTAAATGCTCAACTAAATCTTTTATTAAAATTTCTTTCATATCTTCGTGTACTAAAAGCGTTTCTATTGCATTACAAACACCTGGTCTTTGAACTTTTGCATTTTCTATTATATCTATAGCTTTATCTTTATCATAATTTTTATCTACAAAAATATGACATAATCCTGAGCCAGTTATTATCATAGGCACTGTAGAGTTTTCCGAAATATATTTTTTAAGTCCTTCACCACCTCTAGGGATTATAACATCAATATATTCATCTAATTTTATTAAATCATCAACATATTTTCTATCAGTATCTTTAATAAGTTGACAAATCCCTTTAGGCATATTTTTATTTTTTCCATATTTTTGAATAACTTTCATTAATACTCTATTTGAATGTATTGCCTCTGATCCACCTCTTAAAATAATTGCATTTCCAGATTTAAATGCAAGTCCAAATGCATCAATAGTTACATTAGGTCTAGATTCATAAATCATACCTATAACACCTATTGGAACTCTAACTTTACTTACACTTAATTCACTATTTGTTTTAAATCCTTCAATTATCTCACCACAAGGATCTTCTAAAGAAGCCATCTTTTTTAGACCATTACTCATAGACTTTAATCTTTTTTCATTAATAACTAACCTATCGATTAAAGCTTCATCTAAATTATTTTTCTTAGCCAAATCAACATCTTTTTTATTTTCTTTAAAAATCAACTCTTTTTCTTTTAATAAACCTTGTGCAATTTCTAAAAGGCATTCATTTTTCTCATTTGTACTAAACTGAGCTACTTTTCTTTGAGCAATCTTTGCATCTTTACCAATATTTTTTACTAAGTTATCCATTTTTACTCCTTAATCATCATATTATTAATATGTACCACTTCATCATAGTCTTTATATCCTAATTTTTGGTATATATATTCTGAATTAAGACCAATTATTTTTTGTAAAGACTTATGATCATAATTTACTAAACCTCTAGCAACTTCATTATGATTTTCATCATATATCCCTATAGTTTCACCACGATCAAAAAAACCTTTTATTGATTTTATACCAACAGGTAATAATGATTTATTATTTAATATTGCTTTTTTAGCACCTTGATCAATTATTAACTTACCCTTAATTTTACTATTAAATCCTATCCATTGCTGTTTTGCATTTATAGTATTTTTATTTTTTACAAAAATAGTCCCAATTCTTTCAAAATTTAATATCTTATTTAATATGTTTTTACAACTTCCTTTAGCAATAATCATATCTGTACCATAAGTATTAACAATATCTGCAGCTTTTAATTTAGTAATCATACCTCCAGTACCGTGTTTAGTTGAACTATCAGAGGCATATTTTCTTACATCTTTGATATCTTTAACTGTATTTATTAACTTAGCATTATCACTTTCTAAAGGATTTTTATCATAAAGTCCTTTTATATCAGATAAAATAATAAGCAAATCTGCATCAACTAAATTAGAAACTAAAGCAGATAATGTATCGTTATCTCCTACTTTGATTTCGTCAGTAACAACAGAATCATTTTCATTTACAATAGGAATAACATCATTTTTTAACAAGTTAAAAAAAGCATCTCTAGCATTTAAATACCTTCTTCTATCTTCTACATCACTTCTTGTTAAAAGTATTTGAGCTATATTTTTACCATATTCTAAAAATAATTTTTGATATAAATGAACTAATGCAACTTGTCCAACTGAAGCAATAGCTTGTTTTTGAGGGATACTCATCGGTCTTTCAAAATCTTTTAAAACTCCTAAACCAGCTCCTACAGCACCAGAAGATACTAAAACTATTTCATATCCTTTATTTTTCAAGTTTACAATTTGTCTTACTATTTTTTCTATTCTTTCTAAATTAAGCAACCCTGTATCATATGTTAACGTGGATGTTCCAATTTTTATAACTACTCTTTTAACATCTTTTAGATATTTTTTTCTATCCATAACTAACTCCTTTGATATAAAGGTTAAATATTAAAAATTTGTAATAAATTATAACATATTTTTCATAATTTAAAAAGTTACAATTTAATTCTTATTCATTTTTTTATATTTGTCTAATGCTTTTTTATTAATCTGCATATTTCTTTTCTTATTTTTATCTCCATTTTGTTTTTTTACCTTTTTAGACTTTTTATTATTTTTTTCTATTTTTTTGTTATCAGCAGATTGTAATTCTTTCATCAAAAAACCTAACTTATCACTTACTTGAGATTTAAGAGCTAAATTATATTTTTCCTCTATTAAGTCAATATCTCCTTTAGCAAAATTAAATAAAATATTAACTTGTCTTTCATTAATAGGCTCTCGTATAATTTTATATATTTTACTTATTTTTTCTTTTTTTGTTATTTTTATTTTATCTAATTCTTTATCAAAATTATCAAGCTTTAATTTTTTAGAATCTTTATCTTGTTTAATGATTTTTTTACTTCTATTTTTATTTTCCAAAATTCCTTTTGATACTAAATTTTTAAAAGCTTTTTTTAAATCAATCTTACTGCATCCTAGACGATTTAAAAAATATTTATCATCTAATTTTTCTTTTTGTTCAATTGAAATTAACATAATAATCATTTTTTCATAAGCATCTAAATCTTTTCTATGTAAAAGTTTTAAATCAAACTCCATATTTCTCTCCTCTAAATAAATTCTTTATTTTATTATATCAAAAAAAGTTCCTATTACTAGGAACTTAAAAAATTTATTTTATTAATAATTTATGATGAGTCTTTTTACCTTTTCTTAACATAGCTTCATTATCTTCAAAATCATCTAGTGTTATATCATAAAACATTTCTTTTACTCTTTCATCATTTAAATATACTCCACCAGATTTTATTAATCTTCCTGCTTGTCCTTTTGATTTAGTAATATCTAAATCTACCATTAATTGTCTTAAATGATAGCCATCATTTTCAAATTCAGATTTATCAAATTCTGTAGATGGAACATTTTTTTGATTATTACCTTCTTTGAATAATGCTCTAGCTGTTTTTAATGCTTTATCAGCTTCCTTTTTTCCATGTACAAGTTTAACAAATTCATAGGCTAAAACTTCTTTTGCTTTATTAATTTCTTTTCCTTCAACATTAACTAATTTTTCAATTTCATCAAGTGGTAAGAAAGTTAATAATTTTAAAGTTTTTTCTACATCCACATCATTAATATTTCTAAAATACTGAAACATTTCATATGGACTAGTTTTTTGAGAATCTATCCATAAAGCACCTTTTTCAGTCTTACCCATCTTTTTACCTTCACTTGTAGTTAAAAGAGTAAATGTTAAACCATAAACTGATTCTTGCTCTTTCTTTCTAACTAAATTTCTACCTGCTATAATATTAGACCATTGATCATTCCCACCAAGTTGTAATTTTACATTATGCCTTTTGTAAAGTTCTAAAAAATCATAACCTTGCATTATCATATAGTTGAATTCTAAAAATGATAATCCACTTTCCATTCTTGATTTAAAACATTCAGCTTCTAACATTCTATTTACCGAAAATTTTGATCCAATTTCTCTTAAAAATTCAATATAATTTAACTGATCTAACCATTTAGCATTATTTTCTAAAATACCTTTTTCTCCATCTAAATCTAAATATCTTTTTATTTGTTTTTCAATAGCTTTAGCATTTTTAGATAAAGTATTATTTTCAAGCATCTTTCTCATATCAGTTTTTCCACTTGGATCACCAACTTTTGCTGTTCCTTCACCAATTAATGGTACAGGAATATGTCCAGCCTTTTGCATATGCATCATAACAATAATTTGTATAAAATGTCCAACATGTAAGCTATCAGCTGTAGGATCAAATCCAATATAAAATTTAACTTTTTCATTTTCTAACATTTCTTTAACTTCTTTTTCATGTGTTACTTGCTCAATAAAACCTCTTTTTTTCAAAATATCATATACACTCATATATACCTCCTTAAACACAAAAAACGACCATTTCAAAGGACGAAATGATCGTGTTACCACCTTAATTTGCAAAAATGCCTCTAATTGTTAACGCCAACAACGTAATACTTTCGTATTAAACTCCAAAGTGTAATTCGTTATTAAATAACTACTTGGCTTCTTCTAAGTCTTTTAATATATAAATATTTTAATAAATTTCTATTTAAAAGTCAAATTATCTTTCTATGATTTTAGTGATTTTTAAATTTTTAGTCTTTGATAAATCTACAATTTGTCCACTATTTAATCTTACAGTCGGTTTAGTTGGAAAATTAGTATCATTATATATTATTTTTCCTTTTTTACCGTTGTTAAGAATTACTTTTTTAGCTATCATATATTCAGAAATCTTTTTTAAAAATACATATACAACAGTAGCATCAAATTTTGTATTAGTATTCCAGTTTAAATATTCATAAGCTTGTATTTTTGATAATCCTTTTCCATATGGTTTTTCTGAAATTAATTCATCAAAAGTATGACAAACAGATATTATTTTAGCATATTGGTGAATTTGTCCACTTCTTAATCTTAAAGGATAACCAGTACCATCAACATTTTCATGATGCTGTAAACAAGTATATTTTACTCCTTGACTAGTTCCAGGAGTTTTTAATAAAACATTATAACCTAATTGTGGATGTCTCTGATAGACTTCCATTTGAGCTTCAGTTAAATTGTGTTTGTTTTTTAAAATAGATTCTGGTAATTTCATTTTACCTATATCAAATAATAATCCTGCTTGAGCTAATTCTTCTACTATATCCTTAGGATATCCAAACCATTTTCCAATATTAGCTGCTAATATTGAAACTCTTAAAGAATGTTCAAAAGTATAATTATCATATTTTTTTAATTGATCTAATCTCATTAAAACATCATTATTTCTAATCATATCAGGTAACATATTATGAACATTTTTTTCTACAGATTCAATATCAACTGATTCTTTTTGAACAATTTTTTCAAAAATATCTTTTGTTTCATTTATAGCTTCTAAATTTCTTTCATCAATTGGCTTATTTCCTTCACCAGTTAATTTATTAATTTGCATATTTTGATTAACTACATTTGTAACAATGCTATCAAATTTTTCAAAAGATACATTTTTTACAACTTGAGACTCTTTTTCAGATTCCTCTAAAATATATACCTCTGAGATACCTGAATTTTCTAAAAGTCCAATATGTCTTTCATTTAATTTTGTGTTTTTAGCTAAAAGTTCTATAGTTTCATCTTCATTATAAATTGCTTTACCTAAAACCATACCCGATTTAACTTGATTAATTTTCATTTTTTTCATAAAAACCACACCTTTTGTACATTATATCATAAATTTTATATATAAAGTAGTAAAAGAGACAAAAAATTAACCAAGAATTAATGAGCCTATTTGATAAATCATAAAACTAAAACTCCAAGCAACAATTAACTGATAAATTAATGAAAAAGACGTCCATTTATATGAGTTAGTCTCTCTTTTTATAACTCCTATAGTTGCAACACAAGGAATATATAATAATACAAACACCATATATGAATATGCACTCAAAGAATTAAAATATATAGGTAAAGTTTGAGCCAAATCTCCATCAAATAAAATATTCATATTTGCAACAACCACTTCTTTAGCTATAACACCTGTTATCAAAGCTAGTACTGAACGCCACTCTCCAAAACCTAAAGGCTTAAAAACTGGAGTAACAGCCTTACCTATATAAGCACCAAAAGAATTTATTAATTCAGCTTCACCTGAAAAGTTATAATTTAGAATAAACCACAAAAATACTGAAGCAATAAAAATTACTGTACCTGCATTAATAATATATCCTTTTACTTTTTGCCATAAATGTATACCTAAAGATTTCACTCTTGGCATATGATAATCAGGCAATTCAATTATAAAAGGTGATTTTTCACCTTTAAATATTGTATTTTTAAAAATAAATGCCACTAAAATTGCTACTAAAATACCTAATAAATACAAAGAAAAAGTTACAATACCTTGATATTTTTTAAAAAATATTGAGGTAAATAAAATATATACAGGTAGTCTCGCTCCACAAGACATAAATGGATTTATAAGTATAGCTATTAATCGATCCTTTTCATTTTTTAAACTTCTAGTACTCATAATAGCCGGAACATTACATCCAAATCCCATAATCATAGGAATAAAGGTTTTCCCATTCAATCCAATCTTTCTCATCCATTTATTTGTAATTAATGCAACTCTAGCCATATAACCACTATCTTCTAAAATGGATATAAAGAAAAAAAGTATTATAATATTAGGTAAAAACACTAATACTCCACCTACACCACCTAGTATCCCATCAACTACTAAAGATTGTAACCAAGGAGATACATCTAAACTCTTTAAGATTATACTTAATTTAGAAGCTAAAGTTTGATTAAAAAACATATCCAATAAATCTACAAATTGATTGCCTATTGAAAAAGTTAAATTAAATACAAGACCTATAATCAATAAAAAAATAGGTATTCCTAAATATTGATTAGTTACTATCTTATCAATAAAACTAGTCATACCTTTATAATTTAATGGTTTTTGTTTAATTACACTTTTTAAAATCCCATCAATATATTGATATTTTTTCTTAGTAATTTCATTAGTTAAATCAGTATAACTTTCTTTATTAGTTTTTTCTTGTATAACTTTATCATTTTCTAAAAGTTTAATACTTAACCATCTTGAATCATAATTTTTATAATTAAATTTATTTTTTCCTATTAAACTCTCAATTTTTTTTCCATAATTTAATTTAAAATTGTTTTCTTTATAATTAACTACAGAATCTAATAAATTTTCACTGCCAACATCTTTATTAGCAACAATTGGAATAGCCTGCACTCCTAGTTTATCTTTTAACTCATCAATATCTAAATGTATTCCTTTTTTTTCAACAGTATCCATCATATTTAAAGCTAATATAACAGGTTTTCCTAATTCTAAAAGTTGTAGAGTTAAATAAAGATTTCTTTCTAGATTCGCTGCATTAACTATATTAATAATAACATCTATATCATTTTCTAATATATATTTTCTACTAACTTTTTCTTCAATAGAAAAAGGGAATATACTATATATTCCTGGAAGATCTACTAAATTTATTTTATTTTCTTTATAATTGATTTTTCCTTCTTTTTTTTCAACAGTAACTCCTGGCCAATTACCTACATGATGTTTTGCTCCAGTTAAAGCATTAAATAGTGTAGTTTTTCCACTATTTGGATTTCCTACTAGTACTGCATTGATTTCTGACATAAATACTCCTAAGCTAACTCTTTGACTATAATTTGTTGGCTCATGCCTTGGCCTAATGCTAACTTTGAACCTCTTATATTTACTACAATAGGTCCATTATTACAATTATTAATAACTCTAAATTCAACACCTTCTGTTAAACCCATTTCTTGTAATTTTCTTCTTAATTTTTTTCCACTATCTAATTTATCTAAAATAACATTTGTATTATTTTTTACTTCTGATAATAAACATCCATCTTCAATCGATATATCTGAAAATCTTTTTTTTCTTTTAAAAAACATAAAATCACCTCAGTTGATATTAGTTATCATTTCATAAAAATTATAACATTATTGATAATTAATGTCAATAGCAAAAGGTTTTTAATTAATCCTAATCAATATTGTAGATGCAATGTAATTTTAGAAAAATTATCAGAAAGTAACTTTATAGATCATTTTCTTATTCCTCATAAAAAAAAGAAATAACTCATAAATGAATTATTCCTTTAGCTTAATACCGTCTTTAATAAATTCAATTTTATCCATACTTAAAAGTCTGCCAATTGCTCTTTTGAAAGCACGTTTTGACATATTAAATTCTCTCTTTATTTCTTTCGGGTCAGATTTATCATTATACATCAATACTCCATCAAAACTTAACTCATTAAGTATTGTTTTTACATCCTCATCTAATTGATCTTCTTTTCTATCTCTAAGAGACAAATTAATTTTTCCTTCATGGTCAACATTTGTTACTCTAGCATTAACAATTTCTCCAATTTTTACATTTTGGAAAATCTCATTTTTTAATATAAGTCCATGATATTTATTATCTATTGCTACTAAAACACCTAAATCTTTAGACTTACTATAAACTACTCCTGTAACCCAATCATCTTTTTCATATTTATCAGTACCTTCTAAATTATCATATATTCTCATAGAAGCATATAATCTCTGTTTATCATCTTTTTTCAATGTTACTAATACTTCATCTCCACATTCAACTTTATACTTTTGTTCACTAAAAGGTAAAAGTAAATCTTTTACTAACCCCCAATTTAAAAATGCTCCTGTCTCATTTACATCAATAACTTCTAACTCTTGAATTTCATTTAATTTAATAGTAGGTCTTCTCAAAGTAGCAGTTAATCTATCTTTAAAATCCTGATACAAAAATACACGTAATGTATCTCCAATTTCCATAGTATCTACAACTTCTTTATTTGGAAGTAAAACTTCTTCTTGTGAATCATCTGACGGATCTATTAAATACATACCAGTTTCTGCTTCTCTACCAATTTCTAAATTTTGTAATTTTCCTAATTCTAACATATTTTATCATCCCTTCATTTTATTATAATATTAAACTAAGGTATTATACAAGAAATAATTTAATATTATAATAAAGAACCTGCTTTTTGATCAACTATTACTATAACATCGCGATGAAGTTGTAAAATAGAAGCAGGAACTTTAGGACTAATATGTCCTTTAACTAAATCTCTAATAGCTTTAGCCTTGCTTTTACCACTTGCTACTAAGACAATTTTTTTACTCATCATAATAGTTTTTATACCCATACTAATAGCTTCTTTAGGTACTTTATCAATTGAATCAAAAAATCTAGCATTAGCTTTAATGGTATCCGAATCTAATTTTACCTTATGTGTACGTGCTTCAAATTTAACATCTGGTTCGTTAAATCCTATATGTCCATTTCTTCCAATACCTAAAAGTTGCAAATCAATCCCGCCAGCTTTTTTAATTTCTTTTTCATACCTTTTACATTCTTTATCAACATTTTTAGCCAACCCATTAGGAATATGAATATTATTTTCTTTTATGTTAACTTTCGAAAATAAATGTTTATCCATAAAAAATCTATAACTTTGACTATCTTCTTTCCCTAATCCAATATATTCATCTAAATTAAATGTTTTTACTTTTTCAAAATCAACAGCACCTTTGTTAAATTTGTTTACTAAGTATTCATAAGTCTTTATAGGAGTCGATCCAGTAGCTAAACCTAATACACTCTCTTCTTTAATATTAATTTGTCCTGAAATAATATTTGCAGCTTTCAAGCTAACCTTATCATAGCTTTCTAATTTTATTATTTTCATATTATTCTCCTTTATATACTAATTTTCCATCTTTAAATGTCATAGAAATTTCAAAATTTTCATTAAAAACACATAAATCTGCAATTTTATTTTTTTCTATACTTCCATATTTATCGTTTTCATTAATTAATTGAGCAGGATATAAACTTACAGTATTAACAAGATAAGAAAGACTCTTATTAGTATTTTCTTTCATATTTTTCAAAGCATTATTCATTTTAAGAATAGAGCCTGCTAAAGTATTATCTTTTAATCTTGCTGAATTTTTATCAACAATAACTTTTTGTCCACCTAAGTCATAAGTTCCTGACTTCATACATTTTGCTTTCATGCCATCTGTAATCAATACTAATTTATCATTTTTTAATTCAGAAATCATTTGAAATAGACCTTTATTTACATGTATCTTATCTGCAATTAATTCTGTATATGCATTGCTTTTAAAAGCAGCTCCTACCATACCAGGTTCTCTATGATGTAATCCAGTCATAGCATTAAATAGATGGGTAAATGATTTAGCTCCATTATTTATTGCATCAATAGCTTGTTCATAAGTAGCTAAAGAATGTCCTAAAGATAAAACAACATCGTCATATTTATTCATATTTTTTATAAATTTATTATCATTATCCATCTCAGGTGCATAAGTAATTATCTTAATTATATCTAAATATTTTTTAATTATCTTTAAGTTAGGTTTTAATATATATTTTTCATTTTGAGCTCCCTTTTTTTCAGGGTTAATAAATGGGCCTTCTAAATGTGCTCCTAAAGCTCTAGCTCCTTTATAACTTTTTATATTTTTGAATTTTCTTATAATCCTTAAAGCATTATAAATTTTTTCTTTAGGCATCGTCATAGTTGTCGGTAAAAAACTTGTCACACCATTTTCTAATATCTTTTCACCTATCTTTTTTAATCCTTCTAAATTAGCATCCATAGTATCTATACCGACTCCACCATGAACATGTATATCTATAAAACCAGGAGATATATATTTCCCCTTAACATCAAAAACTGTATACTCTTCTAAATTTATAGATTCTTTAGGAACTATATTTTCAATTGTTTTATCAAAAATTATAATACTATTCTTAATAATTTTATCTTTTAAAATAATTTTTCCATTAATTAAGGCTTTCATATCCCTTCCTTTCACACTTAGTAATCTTTGTTTATTAAGTATACCATAAAAAAAATAATAGTCAATAAAACTATTATTTTACTAATTTTTTTGTTATATATTCATTTCCAATAATATATCCTCCATATATCGATGCATTATCTCTTAATCCTCCAGGAAGAATTTTAACATCTATAGGATTATTATCTTGTACAATTGATCTTATCTTAGAAATAAATCTGATTCCTAATCTACTTAATACTCCACCAATAATAACTGCTTCTAGATCTAATAAAATAGAAATATTGTTAATAGCAACTCCATATCCACTAGCAGCTTTTTCAATATATTTTAAAACATAAGGATCTGCTATATTAATTGCTTTTACTAACATATCAACAGTTATTTTTTCTTTACCACCATTTGATAAATTGTATAATATACTATCTTTATTATCTTCTAAATCATTTTGCACTTTTTTTAATATAGCCGGTATAGAAAATGATTTTTCTAAATTATTTTTATTAGAAAGATTTTTTTCATTTATAAAATAACAAATTTCACCTGCAGCTTTTCTTTTTCCTTCATAAAGTTTACCATTTAATATAATACCTGCACCTATTCCTAGCGAGGAAGAAATATAAACTAAATTATCATATTTTTTCCCAATACCGTAATGTTTTTCACCTAAGGCTGACATAGAAACATCATTTTTTACTATAACTTCTTTATTAAATCTATTATTTAATTCCTTCTTAATATTAATTGAATCCCATTCATTAAATTGTGGATTAGCATAAATTTCACCTGAATCCTCATCAATGATTCCTGGGGTAGATACTGTTATTACACCTATCTTTTCATCTTCAATATTTTTATGATCAAATATGTTTTTAATTTCATTATAAATTTTTTCAAAAAATTCTTTTTCATCTATAGATTCTTTTAAAACCAAAGTTTTTTTATTTATTATTTTCCCTTCTAAATCAAATAATGCTATAATTGGATAATCAATATTAATATTTAATGATAATATATATTTATAATTTGAATTAAAATCAATTAATAAAGGTCTTCTCCCTCCTGAAGATTTTCCTTCACCATAAACATATAAAATATTTAAATCAATTAAAGCTTTCACATTTTTAGCTACTGTTGGTTTGGAAATTTCTAATAATTTAGATAAATCCGCTTTAGACGTCGGACCATTTTTTCTTAAATATTCAATAATAGTTCTTTGATTCGAAATTCTAACTAATGATTGATCCCCTGCTTTATTTTTCAAATTAACCTCCTAGAGTTCTTATATTTTATATTTTATATTATTTTTCTATGAATGTTAAAAAAAAATTAAAAAAAAACTTGAAAAACGTTTTCCTATTAAGTATAATATACATAGAATATGAAGAAAGATATCATTAATTGATTTCGTAGGGGGGAATTGATAAGACTTTCTTTATATCATACTTTTTCTTATCCTTTAAATTCTTTAGGAAATAGCATAGGGGGCTATTTCCTTTTACGTTTAAAATTTAATTTTAAAAAAACTTCTCTTTAAAAAAAGAGAAGTTTATTTTTTTAATCTAGCAATTATATTTCCTTTACTATCTTCTAAATGCATATCTATTTCTAACTTATCTAGTTTATAATTATTATTTTGAATTTGTATTTTGTTTTCACTAATCCAATTAAAATTGATTTCTTTATTGTCAATTTCTAAAATCATTTTAGGATAAAAATTATTTCCTTTTATAATAATTTTTCCATTTTTCTTTGCAATATCACTTATATAAATTTTTGAATATTTTTTATTAAAATCGTCGTTATTCTTTATAACCCATTTTTTCTGATCATCAATTAAATCATTTTTCAATATTATATCTTGATATGTTTTATATATATTTTGTTTTAATTTATCATTAATAGAATTAATATCTTCATTTGTTTTTTGATAATACTTATTATTATAAAATAATGGATATTTATCAATAAATGTATTTATAAATTTATAGTAATCTGGTTTATTTACTCCTAGATAACTTAATATCTCATTACCTAAAGAATACATATTTAAATCACCATTTCTTGATTTAACTCTACCATCACTAGACCATAATATATATGGTGTTAAGTTTTGATTAAAACCTTTTTGTAAATTATATCCATAATTTACATAAATATCTTCAAAAATATTTTGATTTGTATTTAACGGAGGTAAATGATCTCCTAGAAATAACACTATAGTTTCATCATCTCGAGTTTTTAAATATTTAATTAGTTTATTTAATGATTGGTCAGCATCATATAAACCTTGTGCATAATTTTCAAATATAATCTTACTAGAATCATCTACTTTAGTTTTTAAATTAACATCTAATTTATTATATCTTTCCTTTGAGTAAGGTCCATGGTTTTGCATAGTTATAGCATGTATAAAATTTGGTTTATCTTCGTTATTTTCTAAAGTTTTAATAATTTGATTAGTTACTTCGTTATCAGAAATATATTCTCCTTTAATCTCAGGTTTTATAAAAAACTCTTTAGATAAATAATCATGAAATCCTAACTGTTTATAAACTTCATTTCTTTTATAATACCAATTATGATAAGGATGTATTGCTTTAGTATAATATCCTTTTTTTCTCAAAATACTTGGCAAAGACATAATAGGTTTATCAATTTTTTCTTTATAAAGCAAAACATCTCCTGAATATAAATTAGTATTAATACCAGTTAATATTTCAGCTTCACTATTACAAGTACCTCCCCCAAAAGTTGGAGCAATTAATTTTCCATATTGACCATCTTTTTTTAAGTCATTAAAATGTTTAAAAACATTTCTATCAAACTCTAATTTATTTAATTTACTAACGTCCCAAAAAGATTCATTCATCAATATTATAACATTAGGTTTATCTTTATATTTTTTTTCTTTATTCTTAACATCGTTGACAAAGGTTCTTAATTGCTTTAAGTCGAAATTCTTGTTTTTATCAAAATTTACTTCTCTTTGTACTTTACCATTAGACAAGAAATAATAAATATAACCTGATTCAGTAAAGTTTGAAGATGAAGTAAAAACTAAAAATACAATAATTAAAATTATATATGAAAAAGCAAATATTATATTTTTTTCTTTTTTATAATTTCTAAATTTTTTAAAAATATATTTGATTAAAAATATATAAATTATTAAACTTATTAATCCTAAGAATAATACTTTTATGTTAAAAATAACTTCCCATAATCCAAATAACTCTTTTATTAAAGAAAAGTTTTTAGGAATAAAAAGTGTTCTCCTTATAGAATATTTAAAAAAATTAATTAAACCTATTAATACAAAAAATGTATTTCCTAAAATTAAAGAATAAACTTTGTTTAAACTTGATTTTAAAGATAAAAATATACAAAAAATTATACTTAGATTAATGCTTGCATAAAATGGATACTTAAACATCCAATTAAATATATTGAAAAAAGAGTGCCTAATAGTTAATTCTAAAAATATAGTCATAAATAGACTATTTAATAAAAAAGTTGAATGTTTTTTTGTAAGTGTATATAGTTTGCATAATAAATTATTCATATTACCACCAGTCTACTTTATTTTGTAAATTATAACAAACCAACCAAGATAAATCAACCTTTATTAATTGCAAAAAAAATTAGCTCCGAAATTAATTCGAAACTAATTATTAAAATATTAATATCTATTATCAACTTTCCAATATAACTTTTCATTAAATATTGATGGATCTTTTAAAAACTCAGAAAAAACCTCTCTTTCTAAAGCAATTACCTTTTTGAATTTCTTTTTAGACTTAGGATATCCATACTTAATACGTTTATTGATATACGATTTAGCAACATCTTCTAAAGGCCTTATTTGTCTTGTATTTGGATCAATAAACTCAAATTCCTTATATACCTTAAAAATAGCTTGAACAAATTGATCATCTAGTTTAGTAACTGCTTTTATTATCTCCGTATCAATCTGTAACATCGGATTATCATCTGCTAAAGATTTTAGAAGTTTTAAATTAACTCCTACATCTACATTAATATCATACTCACCAAATTTCACATTAATATATAAATTTCGTTCATCATAATCAGCCATTAATGAAAACTGATAATTTGAAAAATTATTTTTTGGTCTATAGGTTGTTTCTTTACTATCATTTAAATCTTTATCTTTAGATTTTTCTTTTTCATTTTTTTCATTTAAATGATTTTCAAAATCTATAATTTTTGCCATATATGCTCCTATCCTTTTTTAAAAACTATATCATATAATTACTACATTTAAAAATTAATCTAAATCAAATTTATTAATTGATTTTTTCAAACTACTGATCAACTCATTTAATTCATCTAATTTTTCATTTACATAAACTGTAGAATTTGATTGTTCTTCAGCCGTAGCAGAAACTTCTTCGGTTGTAGATACAAAATCTTGACTTATTTCATTAATATCTAGAATACCGTCTTTTACATGGCCTTGTAATGTATCTATTGATTCAATATCTGAATTTAAACTATTAATATTTTTTATCACTTCTTTTATAGAAGTATTTATTTTTGTAAATGAAATTTTTGCATCTTCTATATCTTCATTTATTACATTTACTACTTCTTCTGAATCTTTTACTTCATTATTTGTTTCATAAATAGTTTTTTGAATTTCATCAATTATTTTTTTAATTTGTTGAGTTGATTCAGAACTCTCTTCTGCTAATTTTCTGATCTCTTTAGCAACAACTGCAAAACCTTTACCATGTTCTCCTGCTCTTGCGGCTTCAATCGATGCATTTAATGCAAGTAAATTAGTTTGTTCACTAATATCTTCTATAGAGCCTAAAATATTTTCAATTTTTGAAGATTTTTCTGTTAATGTTTCAACTCTTTTAGCAATATTCTTAGAAGATTGAGTTGTTTTAGAAATACCTTCATCTAATTTTTCTAAACTTTTTTGGCCTTTTTGAGACTTTTTCTTCATATCTTTAGAAAAATCTAATGTATTTTCAGATTTATCCATTATATCATCTAATCTATTTGAAAGTTTGTCTATATCATTTTTACTTTCAGCCATTTGTTCCGACTGACTAGTTGCTCCTTCAGCAACAGTTTCAATAGCACTAGCCACTTCTTTTGAAGACATATTTAAATCATCGCTAATATTATATACATTATCTGTTACATCTTTTACTTTAATAACTGCTGAATCAATATCTTTTATCAAGATTTTAACATTCTCAGCCATAGTATTAAAACCTGATGCCAAGTCATCTATTTCCTTAGATCTTTTAGATTCTACATGAATATTTAATAAACCTTTTTTAAATTTATTAATTTTATCAAGTATATCTTCCAAAGACTTTAAAATACTAGAAGAAATAAAATAAGACATAATAATTCCTAAAATAACAAATAAAATAATAGCTATAACCGTCTTATTTAATACATCTTTAACTGGTTTCATAATTTCTGACTGTTCAATAATTGTACCAATAATCCACTTTCCATCATTAGCTTGATTAAATACAATAAATTTCTCTGTTCCATCTTTATAAGTAGAATATCCTTGTTTATTATTTTGCATCTGTGATAAAAGTTCATATGGAATATCTAATCTTGTATTAAATAATTTCTCCTTATCTTTATAAGCTAAAAGTGTACCTTTTTTGTCAATTAAAAATGAATATCCTGTTTTACCAGTTTTTCTTTCATTAATAATCTTACTGACTTTATTAAAATTTAATGTTAATCCAACTGCTCCTTTTATTTTATCATCTTCTTTTATAGGAACTAAATATACTAATACTTTATTATCTACTTTAGCAAAATTTGTTACTCTAGACCAATATTTTTCTTTTTTATTTAAAAATTTAATAAAGTATTCTTTGTTTCCGATTTTTTGACCATTAAATTTGCCGTTATTACTAACTAAAATCTCGCCTTTTTCATCAGTTACAAAAACTCCATTAGATATATCATCTAATCCAGTAAAATAATCTCTTAAAAATAATTGAACAGCTGAACCACCATATCCCATTCGAAGAAAAGAACGTATTTTACTACTTGTTTGAAACGTATTTCCTATTAATTCAATTTTATCCATCTCTCCTGTCATATCTTTTACTAAATTTTCATTTAATAAAGATAATTCTGAAGAAATCTTTTTTTCCATATTTGCACTACTTTTATTATATGAATATAAACCAACAACACTAGTTGGAACTATCACAAATAATAAAAAATATATTGTTAGCATTGTTTTTAAACTTACTTTTTTATTTGAAAAAAATTTAGATGATTTAAACTTATCTTTTATTTTTGAAAAAAATTTAGGTGTTTTAATATTTTTAAATTTATTTTTCATATCTCCTCCATTAATTTATATTTAATTGATCTTCATACCTTCTTTTAAGTCATTTTCTAAGGTTTTTATAATTTCAATATCTTCCTTCAAGCCTTTTTTGACTTCAACATAATCTTTACCAATTAATCCTAATTTAATATTTTGCTTTTTTAAACTTCCATTATTATTTAAAAAGACATAAAATTTGTTATTATCTTCAAAATAACTATCAATTGGAATTCTTAATACATTTTTTTTGCGTTCAATAATAAACTCTAAATCAAGTTTTTGGTTT
>JBNJDJ010000036.1:0-19581 GCA_051744845.1 Bacillota bacterium | reverse complement strand
GCTTCAGTCCCTGAATTAACCATACGGATTTTTTCAATTGAAGGATATGCATTTACTATCTCCTTAGCAATATCAACTTCTACTTTTGTAGGAATACCATAAGAAGTACCTTTTTGAAAAGTATTTTCCACATTTTCTAATACTTTTTCATTAGAATGTCCTAAAATTAAAGGCCCCCATGAACAAATATAATCAATATATTCATTATCATCAATATCATATATTTTACTACCTTTAGCTTCTTTAATAAAAATTGGGTCCATTCCTACTGATTTAAAAGCTCTAACAGGTGAATTTACTCCTCCTGGTATATACTTTTTGGCTTCTTTAAAAATTTTTTCTGATTCTTGTCTTTTCATTTAAATCATCTCCTTTGCAAGATACTTAGCAAAATATGTAATAATTATATCTGCTCCTGCTCTCTTAATTGATAAAATTGATTCATAAATAATTTTTTCATTAACTAAACCTTGTTTTATACCATTCATCATCATTGAGTATTCTCCACTAACACTATATGCTGCTAAAGGAACATCAATTTCTTTTTTAGCCTCTGAAATTATATCTAAATAAGATAAGGCAGGCTTAACCATTACTATATCAGCACCTTCTTTTAGATCTAGTTTTATTTCTTTAATAGCTTCTTTTTTATTAGCAAAATCCATTTGATACGATTTTCTATCTCCAAATGAAGGAGCAGAATGTGCAGCATCTCTAAAAGGACCGTAAAAATTTGATGAAAATTTAGCACTATATGCCATTATTGATATATTCTGATAACCTTTTTCATCTAATGCATTTCTTATTGAAGAAACTCTTCCGTCCATCATATCAGAAGGTGCAACCATATCTGCTCCTGCTTTAGCATGACTTATCGCAATTTTATTTAAATACTTTAAAGTTTTGTCATTTAAAACTTCTCCACTTTCAGATAATATGCCACAGTGTCCATGATCTGTGAATTGACACATACATATATCTGTAATAATACATATTTCTTTATCTATTGATTTTATTTTTCTTACAGCTTTTTGGACTATACCATCTTTAGCATAAGCTTGACTACCTAAAGAATCCTTTTGATCTGGAACACCAAAAACCATAATAGCTTTTATGCCTAGATCTTTTAATTCTAAAATTTCATCTTTTAATTTATCTAAAGAAAAATGATACACATCTGGTAAAGAAGGAATTTCTTTTTTAATATTTTTTCCTTCAACTACAAATATAGGATATACAAAATCATCTACATTTAATTTAGTTTCACAAACTAAATCTCGAATTGATTTCTTTTTTCTTAATCTTCTAGGTCTATTTATCATAAATTCTTCTCCTCTTTCAAACACTTTATTAATCCATCAATAGTATAATCTCTAGCCTGTTTATATACATCAAATCCTTTTTCTTTTACAGCTTTAGAAGTTATAGGACCAATTGTAATTATTTTACTTTCCTTTATAATTTTTTCATTTACTTGCTGATACAAATTATTAAACGTAGAAGGTGAAGTGAAAGTTAAATAATCTATTGATTTATCTAAATTAATTTTTAATTTTTCTAAAGTATAAGTTTTTATTTCTTTTACAAAACATATTTTATTTAATTCATCGATTAATAAACTTCTAGCTAATTTAGATCTTGGTACTAAAACTTTATCTTCTTTTTTTAAGACATTTTTTAGTTCTTTTATTAAACTTTCTTGAACAAAATGCTTTGGTATTAAATCTGCTTTTATCTTATATTTGAGTAATTCTTTTTTTGTTGATTTACCTGTAACAGCAAATTTAATATTATTTAAAATACGTATATCTTGAATTGAATCCATAAAAACTTCAACTGCATTTCTAGAAGTTAAAACAATCCAACTATATTTATTTATATTTTTAATCTCTTCTTTTAATTTTAACTGATTTATTTTTTTAACTTTTATAGTCGGAATTTTAACTGGTTTTGCTCCTAGTTCACTAATTTTATCAGATAAATATTTATTTTTATCACTAGGTCTAGTAATCCCTACTTTTTTATTAAAAAGAGGTAGTTTTTCAAAATAATTTAACTTATTTTTCATCTTTACTACATTACCTATCACTATTAAAGCTGGACTAGATATACCACTTTCTTTTACTTTGTGACATATATTATTTAACGACCCTTGTATAGATTTTTGTTTATGAAAACCTGCCCATTGTACAATAGCAACAGGTTTGTCTTTATCCATACCATTTTTTATTAAGGAATTTGTAATAAAATCTAAATTTTTCATACCCATTAAAAATACAATTGTACCATCTAAATTTGTTATAGATTTAAAATCAAATTTATCTTTATTATTATTTTTAAAATGTCCTGTAAAAACATGAAAAGATGATGATACATCTCTTGTAGTTACAGGTATACCAGCATAATTAAGACCACCAATAGGAGAAGTTATTCCAGGTACAACTTCAAATGAAATATTATGATCATTTAAATAAATTGCTTCTTCACTACCGCGACCAAATACATATGGGTCTCCACCTTTTAGCCTTACTACAATTTTTTCTTGTTTCCCATATTTAACTAATAATTCATTTATTCCATCTTGCTTAATAGTATGATCACTTACTTTTTTACCAGCATATATCTTTTTACAATCATCTTTTGCATAACTTAATAAATTATCATTTAATAATCTGTCGTATATAATAACATCAGCAGTTTTAATTTTTTCTAATCCTTTGACAGTAATTAATTTTTCATCTCCAATTCCTGCACCAACTAAATATACTTTATTTTCCATTAATCTATCCTTCTTTTCAATTTATCTGCTAATTTTATAGCTAACTCTTTTTCTTTACCTATCTTTAAATTTTCACTATCTTTGATATAATTTTCATTATCACCGATTATTCCATAAAGAGTTATTTTATCATTATCAAAGGTTAAACATGAACCAAAACATTCAAATTCATCTTTTACTTGTCTTTCAAACTCTCTCTCAGCTATTCTTTGTCTTTCACTTTTTTCATCATATATTTTTTCTATAGCTTCTTGTAAATCCTTTTTATCTTCTTTAATTTGTATAGCTAATATTCCTTGAGCACACGCTGGTATAAATTCTTTTTCATCTAAATACATAGTTATATGATTTTCTAGACCTAATCTTTTTATTCCAGCTGCTGCTAGTAAAATACCATCATATTTTCCTGTCTTTACTTGTTTAATTCTTTCGTCAACATTCCCACGCATTGAAACTATATTTAAATCATCTCTTATACTTTTTAATTGAAGACGTCTTCTAGTTGAAGAAGTCCCAATTTTAGCATTCAAGGGCAAATCATCTAAAGAACTATATTTTTCATTTAATACTATTACATCTCTATTATCTTCTCTTTTGGGAGTTTTTACAATTTTTGTACCTTTAACTTTATCCACAGAAACATCTTTCATAGAATGTATAGCTAAATCAATTTCTCCATTAATTAATTCTTTTTGAATTTCATAAGTGAAAAAATTTGTTCCTTCTAGTTTTTCTAAACTTGATTTTTTATCAATATCTCCTTTAGTTTTAATTACTTTTATTTCAAAGTTTAAATTAGGATTAGCTAATTTAATTTTATTAATTACATTTTTAGTTTGGATCAAAGCTAATTTAGAACCTCTAGTTCCTACTATTAATTTCTTCATAAATATCAATTAACTCCTTATAATCTTTTTTTAAAATTTCTTTCAATTTACCTTTTTGATTATTTTTTATTAGTTTATCTCTTATTTCAAATAAAAGGCTTATATATTCTTCACTATACTTAGACTTTATATCTTCTTTAATTTTTTTTGCTAAAAAAGCTCCTTTACCACTTGTAGAAACAGAAATTTGCAAACCTGAATACTTAACAGTAGCAGGTAAAATTATATCAGAATCTTGATTTGTAATATTGTTACATAAAATCTTATTTTCTTTACAATAATTTTCAATTTTCAAATTTAACTTTTCATTATCCGTTGCAGCAAAAACTAAATTAAAATTGTCTAAATCAAAAAAATCATTAAATTCTTTTTCTATTATATTTATTCCCTTTATATCCAAAAAATCTGATAGAAATTTTTTTGAATATACTGTAATATTTTTACAATATTTTTTTAATTTTCTAGTCTTTCTTAAAGCTACTTTTCCGCCGCCTATAACCAATAAATTTTTATTTTTAAGATTTAATAATAATGGGAAAAACATTTACACCTCAAATAAATTTTCTAAAACTTCTACATTTTCCTTTACTTTATTTTCACAATCCATCGACTTTAAGTTAACAATAGGTTTTTGAATAACTTTTTTTAATGCTGAACCAACCATTTTTTCTATTATTTCTTTATCACTATTATCAACATTTAACTTATTAATAAGAATTTTTGAATACCTTTTATTTATTTCTTCACATCTGTTATTAATTTGACCAATAAAATGATCTGCTTTAATAGTTTTTTTCCAATTAATAAATTCCTCTACCTTTTTATCTATTTCATCTTCCATTTTTTTAGCTAACTTTTTTCTTTTTTCAGAATTCCTTTTAGATATCTTCTTTAAATCATCAATATTATAAAGATCAATATTTTTTAATTTGCTAATTTCAGGATCAATATCTCTAGGAAGTGCTAAATCTAAAAATGTTAATTTTTTTTCTTCATCTTTATATTTTTTTAATAATTCATTTTTAAAAATAACATGAGGACTAGCAGTTGCTGAAATTATACAATCTACTTCATTTATATATTCATATCTTTTTTTATAATCTATTAAATTTACAAAACTATATTCTTCCTTGAATTTAACTATCTTTCCATGACTTCTATTAGATAAATGTATAGATTTAGGAGGTTTTTCTTTTAAATTCTCAAATACTAACCTTCCCATTTTACCTAACCCTATAAGTAAAATATTTTTATTATCTAAATTATCTAATTTATCTTTTAAAAATTCAATGCCTATATAACTAACAGATAAAGGTTTTTCAGAAATTTTATATTTTGTTTTTAAACTTTTAGCTACAGTTATAGCGTTCAAAAAAAGCTTATTTAAAATCTTTTTAGTATAACCTTTATTTAGAAAAAAATCATATGCACTTTTAACTTGACCTAATATTTGGTCTTCTCCTAATACTAATGAATCTAATCCTGAAGAAACTCTAAATAAATGTTTTACACAAGATTTTTCTTTATATATCGCAAAATAATTTTCAGGTTTAATTTTGTATTTTTCCTTAATAGCATTAAAAATAATATTTTTTTGATTTTTATAACTTTTTTCTTGACTTCCAATATAAAATTCAGTTCTATTACAAGTTGCAAGAATTATTAGTTCTTCTATCCCTTGTTTTTTTAAATAATTAGCAAAAGATTCTTTTTGACTAGTAGTAAAAGTAAATTTTTCCCTCTTTTCAATACTCAACTTTTTATAATCCAAACCAATTGAAAATAACATTTTACTCCTTTACAAATTCTACAACTTCTTCAAAACTTTCTTTAACATTTTTAAATTTTAAAGTAGGTTTTTTTAAAACAATCACTTCTATATTTAAATCTCTTGCTGCTAAAACCTTATCTTCAAAACCTCCAGTTTTTCCAGTTTCTTTTGTCACTAAATATTTTATATCTTTTTCTTTAAATAACAATTTATTAAACTCTTTAGTAAACGGACCTTGCATAGCAATAATATTTTTAGGTAAAATATTTAAACTTCTACATTTTTTAATTACTGATTCCATAGGTAAAACTCTTATAAAAAAATTTCTTTTTTTAAATATATCTTTAAAAAAATTTAAATTTTTAGATCCAATAGCAAAAAATATATTTTCACTTTTATTTTTTAAATAATTACTAATTTTATTATAACTATCAAAATAATTAATAAAATCAAATCGTTTAATTTTTCTTTCATATCTAACTAAAGGAATTTCAAATTCTTTATTAACATTAATAATATTTTTACTAACATTTTTAGCATAAGGATGAGTAGCATCTATAATATAATTTATTTTATATTTCTTTAATATATCTTTCATATCATTAACATCTAATTTTTTAACTATTTTAGTTAAATTTTTATGATCTTTAACATACTTTGCTCCAAAATCTGTAGTTAAAGTTAAAATTACTTTTTTATTAATAGTAAGTAATTTCTTTAAAATCAACCTACTATCTTTTGTACCACCTAAAAGTAATATCATATATTGTATCCTCTTTTAGTAATCATCTTGTTATTTTTAACTAAGGTATCTTTATTACCAATAATTACTAAAGTAGACATATCAATATTATAATCTAGCATATTTTCTAAATCTGTTATATAGACCTCTTCATTTTCTCTTTTAGCATTTTTTACAATTCCTACTACTTTATCTTTTGAAGACTCTTTAATAAATATTTCTCTAGCTTTTACAATTTGTTTAACTCTCTTTTTAGACCTAGGATTATATAGACAAGTAACGAAATCTCCTTTAGCAGCCATCTTTAACCTTTTTATTATTACTTCCCAGTCAGTTAATAAATCAGATAAAGAAATAGCAGCAAAATCATGCATTATAGGAGCTCCTAATGAAGATGCTGCAGCTTGTATTGCTGTCATACCAGGTATTACTTCTATATTAGCATCTTGACTAATTTCTAATAAAGCTCCTGCCATTCCATAGACTCCTGCATCTCCTGAAGAAATTAATGCAACTTTTTTTTCTTTAGCTTTCTTAATTGCAAATTCACATCTCTCAACTTCACTTCGCATAGGAAAAGATATTAATTCTTTTTTACTATAATCATTTTTTATTAACTGGATATATGTTTTATAACCAATAATTGTATCTACACTTTCTAAAACGTTTTTAGCTTTAATAGTCATATGTTTACTATCCCCTGGTCCAATACCTACAACATATAATTTATTCATTTTTTTCCTCCCATATTGACAATGTTATTCCTTTTTTTATTTTTTTATCTAAAAGTTTTTTACCTTTATTAGAAGCTAAATATCCACAAGGTTCACTAACACATCCAACTCCAACAATTTTTTTAACGAAATTGCTTTGTTCAAATCTGTTTTCTACTTTTTTTACTTCTTGAGTTGAAAAAGTTATAAACTCAGTGTCAAAAAAATCACTTGCCTTTTTTATACCTAATTCATTTTTTTTAAGATCAATTGATGCAATTTTTTTAATTGAATTAGTGCTTAATGACTTTTTATTAAATTCATCATAAATAAATTTAATAATTTCTATAGCTTTACTATTTTTTTTACAGCCAATCCCTATTATTATATTCTTTTTATATAAATTTACTGATTTATTAGTTATATTTACTATTCCATCGTAATTATCAATAATTCCAATACTTTTACCATTAACAATCATTGCAGTAATATCTTTTGCTTTTTCATAATCTAATAAATTAAAATTATTTCTATAAGCATACATATCTATACTTTCTCTTTTAAGATTATCTGAAGCAGTTGTAATTACAGGATTTGATTTAAGTAATTTTGCTATTTTTAAACAATATTCATTAGCTTTACCTATATGTCCTGATAAAAGAGATATAACGTTGTTTTTATTTTGATCCATTACAATAATACCTGGATCATTTAATTTATCATTTATTAAATTTTTAATTAATCTAACAACTATACCTGTAGCCATTATAAAAACTAAAATATCATAAAGTTTAAATTTCTTATTTATGAAATCTTTTAAAGAATTTATTTTTTCATTGTCTTTATTAGTAAATTTTTTTAAAGTAAAAACCTCAAAACTAGAGTCTAAACTATTTAATTCTTTAGATAGTTTATAACCACCTTTAGTTATACTAATTACTGCCTTTTTCATCTTTTGCCTTCCTATATTCATGGGAAAAAGTTTTGTCATAAAGTTTAGAAAGTTCATATTCATTACCTAAAAAATCACCAACTAAAATTTGAGCAGTCTTAGTAATATTTTCTTCTTTTACTTTTTTAGATATATTTTTAAGATCTGAAATAACCACCTTTTCATCTGGCCAACTTGCTCTTTGAACTACAGCAATTTTTGTATTTATTGGATAATGTTTTTTTAACTTTTCTACTACCTTATCTATCATTTGAACTGAAAGAAAAATAGCCATAGAAGTTCTATGTTTTGCTAGTCTTTCTAAATCTTCTAAAGGAGGAACTTTAGTACGACCTTCTACACGAGTTAAAATTACTGTTTGACTAACATCTGGAAGTGTAAATTCTTTTTTTATACTAGCTGCTGCAGCAACAAAAGAACTAACTCCTGGTACAACTTCAAAATCAATTTGCTCATTTTTAAGTATATCCATTTGTTCACGTATAGCTCCATATATACTTGGATCTCCTGTATGTAATCTAACTACTAATTTATTATCAAAATAAGATTTTTTTATTTTTTCAACTACCTCTTCTAAAGTTAATCCGGCACTTGAAATAGATTCACACTCATCTTTACAATAATCTAATAATTCTTTATTTACTAATGATCCAGCATATATAACTAAATCTGCTTTTTCTATTATTTTTTTACCTTTTATTGTTAATAACTCCTTATCACCTGGACCAGCACCAATAAAGTAAACTTTGTTTTTATTCATCAAACCCTCCTTTTTTTACTATTAATGTAGTAAAATACGAAAACTCTTTATTAACTAGATCATTAATTTCATAACTAATATATTCATTTTCTTTACCAATATTAGAAGCAATAAAAGTATTATTTTCTAATCCTTTTTCTTTTAAAATCTCATATATTAATTTCTGATTCCTTTTTATTTTCATAAATACAATATTGTCATTTAATTCAATAATTCTTTTCATTTTTTTTCTATTATTATTTACTGGATAAACTGCAAAGTTTTGTTCTTCTAGAGCCATAGATTCATTTATTTTAGCAAATATACTTTGAAATGAAGTAATACCAGGAATTGTTTTAATTTTTATATTTTCTTTTTTTAAATTTTTTACAATATACATATAAGTTGAATAAAGACAAGGATCACCAATTGTTATAAAACAACAAGTATTTCCTTTTAAAACTTCTTTCTTGATTTTTTCACTTAATTCTTTTCTATATTTTTTTCTTTTATTTTTATCTTTTGCCATTTTAAAAACTAAATCAACTATTTTAGTGTTTTTAGGTATATATTCTTTTATTATTTGAAATGCAACAGATTTTTTTCCTTTTTTTACTACTGGTTTGAAAACTATATCACACTTTTTAATAAAATTAATAGCTTTTAAAGTTAATAATTCTTTATCTCCAGGACCTACGCCTATTCCTATAAATTGACTTTTCATTTTATCCTTTCTTTGCTTTAATAATAGTAATTGTATTATTTGTTTTCATCATAGTAATATCTTTGATGAATTTTCCTTTTGAAATAGTTACTTGAGTAATATCTAAATCTTTATAATTTCTTTTTTTTAATTCTTCTAATGCTTTATATGTATTTTCTATTGTTATAAAATTTAAAACAACTACCCCTTCTTTTAAAAGATAATTATCTAAATAATTAAATATTTCTTTCATTTTTCCATATGTACCACCTACAAATATTTTGTCTACTCTTTTTTTATCTAAATCTTTTGGAGCTAATCCTTGAATAACTTTTAAATTATCGCATCTAAATTTTTCTTTATTTCTTTTAATTAAATTACAAGCATTTTTATCTTTTTCTATTGTAGTTACATTTCCTTTAGTATTTATAGCAAGTGATATAGCTATTGATCCAGTTCCGCCACCTATATCTAAAATATTATCATTTGAAGAAATTTGTAATTTTGATAAAGTAATAGTCCTAACTTCTTCTTTTGTCATTGGAGATTTTCCTTTAATAAATTCAGAATCTTTAATAATCTTCATTTTCAATTAACACCACCGACATTTTATATTTTCTATTCTTTATTTTTTTTGGTCTTTTAACTTCAATATTTTCATCTTTATAAGATAAATTTTGACCAATATACATTTTATAATTTATATTATTTTCAATAAGTTTATCAGCTATATATTTAGGATTTCTCTTTTTATCAGTTAATAAAGCTAAATATCTATGATTTTTTATATTTTCTATAAAATTTTCATCTCTTCCATGTAAAGACATCTGATAAGTTTTTTCAGAAGTTATATTTAATTTATTAAAAAGATATTGTACAGAAGATATTCCAGAAATAGTTTCTTTTATATCATCTTTGAAATTTCTTTTTATAAAACTTAGCATACTATAAAAACTCGGATCTCCCGAAACAATCACTCCTATTTTTTGATTTAAATTATCTTTAATATAATTTTTTAACTTATCTAATTTAGCATCTATTAAATATATCTCTTGTTTTTTTATATTAATATTTTCTAAATTCCTTTTAGCAGATATAATAATATCCATTTTTTTAATTGTTTTAGTTGCCTTAGGCAAAATATAATCTTTGTTTCCTGGGCCAATACCAATTATATATATCATTTAATCTCCTCTAATAACTTTTTAAAATTCTTTGTTTTTCCTAAAAAACCGTGCTTATTAGAAAAAATATATACTGCTACATTTAAATCTTTATATGAATATTCAATCATTTTTTCTTTTATCTTTTCTGATATTTTATTAAAAAACATATTAATATCAATATGTTTTTTTATAATAGATATAGCCATATCAGTTGTTGTAGAGTTATAAATTTTTTTTAATATCTCTTTATCTAAACCTTCTAAACTAGCAAAAGCAGTAAGAATTTCTAATCTAGAGTCTGATACTCTTGAATGAGTATTGAAATTTCCTCCTGCAATTTTTATAAGTTTCCCGACATGACCAATTAAAATGACTTTTTTAAATCCATGTTCTACTATTTTTTCTATACTAAAGCCAATATAATTGCTCGTTTTTAATAAATATTTTTCATCTATCTTAAAATTTTGACTAAAATCTTTGCCATAATTACCTAAATTAAATACTAAAACATCTTTTAATTTATGCTTTTTTTGCTTAATTTCTAATAAAATAGATTCTTTTAAAGAGTCATCACTCATTGGTTCTACTATTCCTGAAGTTCCCAAAATAGAAATGCCTCCGACAATACCAAGTCTAGGATTAAAAGTTTTTTTAGCTATCTTTTTTCCTTCTGGAACTTCTATTATAACTTTAAACTTTTTTCCTTTATTATTTTTTAACTCTTTTAGGATCATTTTTCTAGGTACAGGATTAATTGCAGGTTTACCTACTTTTACTGGTAGACCTTCTTCAGTGACTTTACCAACTCCAAAACCTCCTAAAATTTGATTTTTATTATTAAAAGAAACTTTAGAAAATATTTTGATTTTATCTGTAATATCAGGGTCATCACCAGCATCTTTAATAACTGAGCACTTAACAAAATTATCATTTATTTCAATATCTTCTATTTTCAATTTAACTGTCCAACCTTTAGGAGTATGAATCTTAACATTTCTTATTTTCTTATCTTTTAAAAGCATTTGTACACAAGCTTTAGTAGCACCTGCTGCACATGTTCCTGTAGTATATCCGTATTTCATTTTTTTTCCGTTTTTATAAATATATCTATTCATTTAATCCCTTTTTATATAACGCATTTATAATAGCCACTGCAACTGGCGAGCCACCTTTTCTTCCTTTAGTAGCAATATATGGAATATCTAGATCCATAATAGCGTCTTTTGATTCAACTGCACCTACAAAACCTACTGGTACTGCTATAATTAATTTAGGATCTAATTTATTTTTTTCTATAAGTTCTTTAATCTTAAAAAGACATGTTGGAGCATTTCCAATAACAAAAACTTTTATACCTTTTTTACAAGCTTTTTCTATTCCTGCCATAGATCTTGTAATATTTCTTTTTTTAGCTTCTTTTTTAACATCTTTATCATGAACAAAATTCACTAGTTTACAACCTAGTCTGTCTTCTCTTAAACCATTTTTTATCATTTGTGTATCACAATAAATAGTTTCATTTTTTTTTAAAATATCTATCCCATTTTCTATTGCATTATCTGAAAATTTTAAAATTTTTGCATATTCAAAATCAGCTGTAGTATGGATAACTCTCTTTATAATAGATGCTTCTTTATCATTTAGTTTAATGTTCAATTCATCTAATTCATCAGAAATAATCTCAAAACTACTTTTTTCTATTTTATTTGGCATTTTAATATATTCCATATTCCTCCTTACAAATAAAAAAAGACCCACTAAGGGTCTAAATATCAAAAAATAAAGATCATTTTTTAACTATTTCCACCCGAAATACTTTTTAAAAACTAATTTCAGGCAGGTTTCCTGGCTATATCAATATTTTACGTCTTCCCATTTTCACAGTGACATATGTAAAATATTAAAGATATTTACAGTAGCGGGGGCTGCACTAGTTATTATCCTAGTTTCCCTATTATCTTTTATCTCTAAAAGCACCTAAAACTATATTTAATTTCTATAAATAAGTTTAACATCTAAAATAATCTTTGTCAAAAAAATTATTTTAGTTTAATGTTCGTGATTTACTTTACTTGGATTAAAGTCTTTAAGCCCTTTATAAGTCTTTCCATTTTTTTCAGCATAATTATATATTGCAACTTTTAATGCATCCTCAGCTAATACTGAACAATGTACTTTAGAATTTGGAAGTCCACCTAATTCTTCAACAACTTCCCTATTACTTAACTCTAGGGCCTCTTTGATTGTCTTTCCTTTAACCATTTCAGTAGTAATACTTGAAGAAGCTATAGCCGAACCACATCCAAAGGTTTCAAAAGTTATATCTGTTATAACATCATCTTCAACTTTTATATATATTTTCATTATATCACCACATTGAACATTTCCAACTTCTCCAGAAGCATCCGCATTTTCTAATGCTCCAACATTTCTCGGATTTTGGAAATGATCCATTACTTTTTCTGAATATAACATAATACCTCCTAATTTATATTTAACATATTATTATAATTTATCTTAACTTCATTATATTAATCCTTAGCAGGTTTGTCAAGATTAAAATCTTTTTAAATCTTTAATTTAGGTAATGTTGTTCCTGACGAAGGTATAAATGCAACACTTAGATTTTCATCAGATTCTTCAATTGCTTTATTCAAAGCATTTTGAACATTATCAAAAGGTAAAAAACCAATTTTATTAACAACTTTATCATCTAAATCAGATATTAAATATATTTTTTTATTTTTTATAATTTTAGCAATAGCTACTGCTTTATGAGCTCCTAATTGAAATTTTTTTTCTAAATCTTTAATCATTTCATCAGGCTTTTTATTTAACATCCAATTTTTAAATTTTTCTTCTCCAAACCTATCATTTAATTTAGCAACTAAAATTATTATACCATAATTCTTAGTCGCATGTTTAGCATTATCTAAAGATTTTTGAGATTGATATAAATTTATATCTTTTGGAAATCCTCCTGGTGAAGCAATTACAATATCAAATTTTTTCTTTATTTCTACTTCATATAATGAATCTAAATATTTGCATCCTTCTCTATGAGCTTTAATTGGATGACCAAAAAATGCTTTTAAAATATGTTTATTAGTATCTAATACAACATTAAATATATAATCTACATTTACAAAATCTAAAACTTCATCAATATCTTGTCTTACAGGATTAGTTTCTAAATTTCCTGTTTGAGCCTCTGGTTTAATCATATTTGAATGATTTTCAGAAATTGCTTCCCAACTCGAAACTCCTGGCATAATTGCTTTCATTCCTCCACTATATCCAGCAAAATAATGATAATCAATATTTCCTAAACATATCACTCTATCAGATTGAACTACTTTATTTAAAACATCTACAGGTGTATTATTTTTACACTTACCTAAATTTATACATTTTTCCATATCATGGTCTTTAAGAATAATATTTGAATTATAAATCTCTTTGCCAACTAACTTTTCTTTTTCTAAATCGCTATGTTTACGATGACTTCCTAAAGCAAATATTATAGTTATATTTTTTTCTTTAATTCCAATATTTTTAAGTCTCTTTATTATATGCGGAAGTATCTTATAACTAGGAAGAGGTCTTGTAATATCACTAGTTACTATAGAAATTTTATCTTCTTTGTTAAAACTATCTTTTATCATTTTAGATTCTATAGGATTATTAAGCGCCTGATTTATTAGTTCAGATTCATTTTGGGTAGTTTTAATTTCTTTTGGTTTTAAAACTTCGTAATTTAAATTTTTATCAATTGTAAATGTTTTTTTATCTTTTCCATATTTAATATTTTCTTTTAGCATATCTCTCCTTAAATCCTTTTTACTAATGATATATTAAAATATTGTATTTTACAAAAAAATATCTTATTAATATATAAAAACCTACGGTTTAATCCGTAGGTTAAAAATTTATCTATTTAATAACTTCTCTCTTAGATCTTCATAGCCTTCTTTACCTAATAGAGCAAACATATTCTTTTTATAAGCTTCTACACCTGGTTGATTAAATGGATTAACTCCTAACAAATACCCACTTATACCACAAGCTTTTTCAAAGAAATAAAGTAGTTTACCAAAATTATACTCGTCTAATTTATCTAATGAAATAACTAGGTTAGGAACATTACCATCTACATGAGCCATTCTTGTAGCTTCATATGCTTTTTGATTAACATAATTAAAAGATTTATCTGATAAATAATTTAATCCATCTAAATTCTTTTCTACATAAGGAATATCTATATCTTCATCATAATTTTCAATATTTATGATTGTCTCAAAAAAATCTTTTTTTCCATCTTGAATAAATTGTCCCATTGAATGCAGATCAGTTGAAAAATGAACAGATGCTGGGAAAATCCCTTTACCATCTTTACCTTCACTTTCTCCATATAATTGTTTCCACCATTCTCCTACATAAGAAAGTGATGGGTCATAATCTACTAATATTTCAGTAGTTTTACCCTTATTATATAAACAATTTCTAATAATAGCGTATTGATAACATGGATTTGATTCAATATCCTTTTTAGAATATTCTTTCATTCCATCAAATGCACCTTTCATTAGCTCGTCTATATCTAATCCAGAAACTGCAATAGGTAATAAACCTACAGGTGTTAAAACAGAATATCTTCCACCTACATTATCTGGTATTACAAATGTCTCATATCCTTTTTCATCTGCTAAAGATTTTAATGCTCCTCTTTCTTTATCTGTAGTCGCAAAAATTCTTTCTTTAGCACCATCTTCACCATATTTCTTTTCTAATAAATCTCTAAAGACTCTAAAAGCAATAGCTGTTTCAGTTGTAGTTCCAGATTTAGAAATAACGTTAACGCTGAAATCTTTATCTTTAACTAAATTAACTAAATGTTTTAAATACCTTCCAGAAATATTATTACCTGCGAAATAAACTTTAGGAGTTTCTCTATCATCTTCATCTAAATCATTATAAAAACTATTTGTTAAGGCTTCTACAGTTGATTTAGCTCCTAAATATGAACCTCCTATTCCTACAACTAATAAAACTTCCGATTGATTTTGAATCTTTTCTGCAACTTGTTTTATTTTTTGAAATTCTTTTTTATCATATTCTTTAGGTAACTCTAACCAACCTAAAAAATCATTTCCTAATCCAGTTTTATTATGAAGCATATCATGAGCAACATGAGTAAACTCTTCCATTGCTTTAATTTCTTCATCATTTATAAAACTATCTGAATAATCAAATTTTATTTCTGACATAATTCCTCCTTAAAATATATATTAAATTCCATTTATAAAATATCATAAATTATATTAAAATAATAGTTTATTTAAAAATATACTATAAATCCACAAAATAATGAAGATTTTTTATATACTTTGCTTAAGTTTTGATTCCAATATTTATTATTGACAAATCATCTTTTATGTTTTTATGGAATTCCAACTCGTTTTTTACACTTCTAATTATATTTTTATTATCTTTAACATTCTCTTTGATTTTAAATTTTTCACTTTCTAAAAATAAAAGTCCATCTGTATATATACATAATTTATCATTTTCTTTTAAATTAATATTAGAAAGTTTATAATTTTGATTCGAATTTAAACCTAAAGGTAAATATTCACTTTCTAAAGTTTTAACCTCATTATTATATATATATCCGTCTAAGTTTGAAGCATTAATATAATCTAATTTTTTTTCTTTTATATCAACTACTCCAATAAATACACTTAGAAATCTAGGTATTTCAATATTTTCATTAAAAAAATCGACTCTTTTTGAAATCATTTTTAAAATTTTATCTATTGAATAGATATTTTTATAATCTTTCACTATCATTAAAATATCCATTAATATTAATGATGAAGTTAAATCACGTCCTGATATATCTAATACTAAAACGAAATACTTATTATTAATTTTACTATACCAAACTAAATCACCACCAATTATATCTTTATATTCTAATAAATACTCAATTTTTATATTTTTATCATTATAATTTTTTGATGGTAATGACTTATTTAACACTTCTTTGATTAATTTTGTATTTGAAATTATTTTTTCATTATTATATTGCATTTGAGTTATATTTCTAGATATTTTAACAAACTTTTTTCTATCATTGATTTTATCAATTTTTATAGGAGTAATTATTGCATCTTCATATATCAAATTATTATATTTAGTTTTATTTATAAACATACCTGACCATACTTTATTAGAATTAATTGTCTTCCATAAATTCTTATAAAACTTTTCAGTATGCTTATTTGATTTTAGTATATTTGGTTTATTACCAATGACCTCTTCATACCTGTAACTAGTAGTTTCTAAAAATTTATTATTTACATATTCAATTTTTCCCTCTTGATCAGTTATAACAACTAAATTATCAACACTATTTAAAATCTCATAAGTTATTTGATTTTCCTTCTTTGTTTTCAAAATTTTATTATAAAATTTTATCTTTTTTTCTAAAATTTCTTTTAAATCTTTTTCATAAAAAATTTCATCAAAGGTATTTTGTAATTTATTAATTTTTTCAATTTTAAAGCTATTATCTATTACTCCAAAAATATACTTGTATTTAAAATTAAGTGTATCTTTATATTTTTTATAACTTTTATAGTCTATTATTAAAATATCTCCTTGAATATCTTCACTAATATCATCTAATAAATTTATCTCTACTAAAAAATCAAACGATATATCTAAAAGATCTAAAAAAATTTTTTCTGATAATTCAAATAATAAAACATTAATTTGCCAATTGTCTTTGTTTATAATTTTAAACATTTTTCCTCCTATTTTTCATAAAACAAAGCAAGTACACTATTTCCCAACCTATTATATATCAATTTATCAGAAAAATTTTTAGCTAAATAAATACCTCTACCACTTTCATCAATAGATTTTTCCTTAATTATGTGCTTATCATAGTTAAAATACTTTTTATAATCAAAGCCTTGACCATTGTCATTAATCCTAAATAAAAAATAATTATCATATAATTTAAAAATTATATTTATTTCAGGTTCACCATAACTTAACGCATTATTGATTAGTTCATAAAAAACTAAAGTAACATTAAATTTTTTAATATTATATTTAGAAACTATTTCATTTATTACATTATTTATTTTACTAATTTTTTTATTATTAACATTCTCAATTTTATAAAAATCATTCATAATTATCCCCTATTTTCCATTTCGTCTTATTTTCTTTGTCTTTATACATCATATTGTCAGCTTTATTAAATATTTGAGTGATATTTGTTTTCTCATTTACATTTTTTAAACTCCATCCAATCGAAATTTCAAGTGGAATATCTAAGTTCTCTTTTTTAGTTATTTTTTTACACTCTTTTTTTATTTTTATACAATTATTTTTAATTCTTTCTTTAGAATATTTTAAAATTATGATACCGAATTCATCTCCACCAATTCTAGATATAAAACTATTTTTAGAAAAAACACTTTTAAAAATTTTACTAATTTTCTTTATATAATAATCCCCAAGTTTATGTCCATATGTATCATTTACTTTTTTAAGATTATCTAAATCCCCAATTATCAAATGGAATTTTTTCTTTGATTTAGATAAATTTTCTAGTTTATTTTGAAAATATCTTCTATTAAAAAGTCCAGTTAAAGAATCGTGTTCACTTAAAAATCTGATTTCTTTTTCTTTTTGTTTTATCAAAGTTATATCAATATACATTAGGTAACCACCTATAAACTGATTATTACGATATACTGGAAAAGCTTTAACTATAAAATGATTTGCACTTCCTTCATTAAAATATAAAATAACATTTTCTTTGAAATTTCTTTTTGATAATAATGTATTTTTTAATTTGTTTATTGATAAATGCCCATTTAAAAACTCTTCTAACTTTCTACCACTTATTTCTTTGTGATTAAAATGAAATTTTTTCTTATAAATTTTGTTACAACCTGTTATTTTAAATTTTTTATCAAACATCAAAGTAGGCTCTGGCAAATATTCAAAAAGAGATTCAAACCATTTGGCTCTTGTAGATAATGATTTTTTCAAGCTAAATTGTTCTAAAACAATCTCAATATTATGTTTTAACTCATAAATAGTAAAAGGTTTATTTAAATATACCATTGGAGTATTTATTTTCAAATTAATATCTAAAGTGTTTGTTAAAAATATAATAGGAACTAAAAATATTTCTAAAATTTTCTCAGAAGTTTCAATACCATCTAACTCATTATCTAAGTAAATATCCATAATAATCAAATCATATTCTTTATTTTTAACTAATTCAATAGCTTGTTTTCCATTTGAAGCTATATCAATTTTTTCATAATTTAATTTATATAAACTATCTAAAATCTTTTTTTGAGAAACTTTAGAATCTTCAACAACTAAAATTTTTATCATTTTTTCTCCTTAAAATAATGTTAATTCTCCACCTTCACTACCAGTATCTATATCAGGTTTTTCAAATGTTTCTTGAGCAGTTTTTCTTTCAATATAACTTGTAAATTCTTTTTCTACTTCACTATAATAGTCATTAGTAATTTGCCAATTATCAATATCATATTTTTCCATTAAAGAAGATTTTATTAACTCTGCCTCATTATGAGTCTTATCTAAAATGTCTTCTACATTTGTCACAATATGAGTCATATCACTAAATTTCTCAAATTGATCTATAATTTTATGTACATCTTCAGATAAATCTTTAGTAATATATGTTAAATTACTAATAGAATCTTTTATTGCTTCTTTAATATATGACAGTTCTTCTTTTGTATCAAAAATTACATCAGTAGCTTCATCTAAATCTTTATTTGTCTCTTTTCTAATTTCTCTAAATTCTTCAATTTCTTTGACTAAATTTTTTTCAATATTATCTAAAGCTCTTTCATTTTTCTTTGTAAACTGAATAAATTGAGTTATGATTTTATCAATATTTTTAATATGTGCTTGGTCAGCCATATCTAATCGAGCAAATTCAATTTTCGCTAGTACATTAATTTTTTTAAATCTTTTAGCATTTTTATTAATCACCTTAAAATTCTCGCTTACTGAACTTAAATTTTCTTTCAAAGTTACATCATATCTGTCAATATTTTTATA
>JBNJDJ010000035.1:0-20115 GCA_051744845.1 Bacillota bacterium | reverse complement strand
CAGCATCAGTATATTTAAATAAACCTTTTACTAAAAATGAATTAAAGCATAATATTGCAATTATTTTAAGACAAGATTTGCTTAAAAAAAAATTAAATCAAAAAATGAATTTTTTTAGTGGTCTTTTTGAGTGTTCAACTGAAGGTATTATTATGTTTAATAAAGACTTTATTATTAAAAGAGCAAATAATAGATACAAATATATTTTTAATTATAAAAACATTGATCTTATTAGTAATGATTTAAGGAATTTTACTACTAGTCACATTCCTTTTAAAACTTTAAAAGAAAATTTATTAGAAAATAATTATTTTAGTATTGAACAAGAGTTAATCTTTGATTCAAAAGAATCAATGTATTTTTTGATTAAAGGAATACCTATCTATGATAAAGATACATTCAAAGGAGGCTATTTAAAATATATTAATATTACTGAATTGAAAAGAAAAGAAAAAGAAATTAAATATATCAGTGAACACGATTCAATGACAGACCTTTTAAATCGCAGAGCTTTTGATAATAAATTAGATGAAATTATAAATAATAAAGATTTAAAGGTAAGTTTAATTATTGGAGATATAGATAAACTTAAACAAATTAACGATACTTCTGGACATAGTACTGGAGATAAGGTTATAAAATTAGCAGCTAAGACTTTAAAAGAATCTTTTCCTAGTGATGCAATAATATCAAGAATTGGTGGAGATGAATTCGGAATAATATTAATTAATAAAGACCAAGAAAAATCTGTGGAGTATTGTAATATAATTAATAGAAAATTTAAAGAATATATAGCTAATAGTAATATTAAAAGAGATGTATCTATTTCTTTAGGTTGTTCTAGAGGAAATAATAAAAACAAAGAAATATTATTTAATAAAGCAGACCAAGAGATGTACAAAATAAAGAAGAACTTAGTATAAAATAGAAAAGAGTAAAATGGATAAAATAGTAAACTCAAAATATTTAAAAAAGGTAATTACTTAGTTTTATTATATGAATCAATTGATGAGATGATAATTGCTATTAGTGAACATATAATAAAAAGCTTAAAAAATAATAAAAAATGTTTTTATATTAATAGTGCAAATGATAAGAATCTTATCAAAGATAGATTAAATAATAAAATTGATCTTAGAAAATATTTAAAAAGTGAACAGTTATTATTTTTAGATAAATCAGATGCATATTCTAATTCAGGAGAGTTTATTCCTGATAAAATGATAAAGTTATTACAAAAAAATTTAAAGATGCAATTGAAGAAGGGGATGATAGAATAGCAATTACTGGAGAATTGAGTTGGGTTTTAGCTTATGGGTATGATATTAAAAGAATTATTAAATGTGAATGGAAGTTAAATAATAGTATATTTGGTGAATTTCCTGTTTCAGCTATTTGTAGATATAATATGAAAAAATTTGATTACTAACATTTAGTAAATAATATACAATTATATCCATTTTTAATTTATAAAAATAGAATTAATAAAAGTCCTTTTTAAGTACGAGATGAGGCTTATAAAGAAAATAAAGTATACTAAATATCAACTTGAAACTTGGTTGAAAATATAATCGATTTCAAAGTCTAAAAGATAGATTTATGAAAAAATGATTATAAAAATTAAATGAAAAAATTCTTGACTATTACCGCTATTATTTAAATCGCCTAAGAAACAATAAAAAAATATAAAATAAAGAGAATAAAACTATATTTAAAAAAACACAATTAGAATAATTAATTTGATGTTATTGAATGAAAATGATATAATTAATATAAAATCTTTTCAAATTTTATATAATTTTATTATTAATTTAACATTGTAATTGAAATTTTAGTGAAGAAATATAGTATAGGATTAATAAATTATATCAAATTAAATTTTATTTAATAGATCTTGATTTTATAGTTTACCATTTGGTTAAATTCATTTTGATTTATATTTGAAAAATATATATGATTTTTGGAGGATTTATTAGAATTATATTGTCCATTTTTTTAAAAAAAGTGCAATTTTTTGAATATTCAGAATATTTTTATGAAACTAAAAAGGTGATTATTAATGAAAAAAAAATCAGTTACAATATTTTTTATAATGCTTATTTTACTAATAATTTTTAATTTAAATATATATTCGGATTATGCACAAGAAAATAATAATTTAATAAAAAAGAATGAGCCTCAGAAAAATGGTGATCAAAAGTGGCGAATTGGTTATTGTGAAAGTGAAAAATTTATTAATTATGCAGGAACTCTTATAGCATTATTGGAAGGACTCAATGAAAGGGGTTGGATTTTAAATATTGATAACATTCCTTATAAAAAAGGTCAAAGTGATACTAAGGTCATGTGGGAATGGTTAAATAATAATATAACAGGACCTTATATTGAATTTGTTAATGATGCTTATTATAATTTGTATTCACTTGATAAGGCTGAGAAGAAAGAAATAATTGATCGTTTAAAGTATCAAAAGGATATTGATTTGATGATTGTAATGGGGTCAGCAGCTGGACAATTATTAGCAAATAACGAGCATGATACTCCTACGACGGTATTTTCAGCAACAAATGCAGTACAGTCTAAAATTATTAAATCTGAAAAGGATTCTGGATTTGATCATATTTGGGCTCATATGGATGCTGATAGATTTAAAAGACAAATTTCGGTTTTATATGATATTTTTAATTTTGGGAAATTAGGAGTAGTTTATGAAGATACTCCTGTTGTAAAAGATTACTCTGCAATAACTGATATAGAAAAGATTTCAAGTGAAAAAGACTTTGAGTTAGTAGAATATCATGTTAAAAATCCAATAAATCAAGCAGACGAGAGTCGATATTATAAAGATCTTGTTTTAGCCTATAATAAGTTAGCTAAAGAGGTCGACGCAATGTATATAACTGTTGCACATATAGAATCTAGTAAATTAAATGATTTATTAAATTCATTTTATAGAAATAAAATACCAGTTTTTTCTCAACTAGGAGAGCAAGAAGTTAAACATGGTGCTCTTATGAGTATATCCTTGACAGATTATAAAAATTTAGGTAGATTTGGTGCAGATCAGATGACTAAAGTTTTAAAAGGTACAAAGCCAGGAGATTTGAATCAAGTATTTAAAAGTTCTCCTCAAATTGTATTGAATTTAGAAGTTGCTAATAAAATAGGTTATAAAATCCCTTTTGAAACTTTATTAATATCAGACAAAATTTATAAGAAAATAAAAAATAGTGGTGATTAAAGTGGCTAATAAAAAAACAAGATACATATTAATTGTTTCTGTAATCACTACAATAGTTTTGTCTCTTTTATTTACAGGATGGCTTAATATAACTTCTTTTAGTAAAAACTATACACAATCTTTAATTAGAGGGTATACAATATCAGCTCAAGAAACGGTAAAAAAAATTGAATATGGTCTTAAATATGGTAAAAGCTTGAATAGTTTCTATGGGATGAAAGAGCTTCTTAATGATATTAAAAATAATAATAAAGATATAGAAGAACTATCCATTGTAGATTCAAATGGACTTATAATTTATCATACTATTGATCAAAAAGTAGGTAAAGTGCTAGATGAAAAAGTTTGGAATGATTTACAGAACAATAAATCAGATATAAAAAAAAATTATAAATCGATTCATAATAATGATAAATATTATGTATTTATGCCAGTTAAAAATTCAGGTTTTTTAGAAATATCTTTCGAGGATCAAGTGATCAAAGATGAAATTAAGTTATATACGAAAAAACTTTTTTTTGCTCTTGGCATTTTAGCTTTAGTAGCTAGCTTATTTTTAACTATTATGATATTCAAGATACATATATTTGATGAAAATAATAAAGTAAGAAAAAAGTATATTTTAATAATTGTATTACTAGTACTTAGTTTGGCTCAGTTTATTTTTGTATTTGTAAATTATTCAGTATTTGAAAAAGGTTATGAAGATATGGGGAAGCGGAATGTAAATTTAGTAACCCGAATTGTTAAAAATGACATTGAAAGTGTTATTGATAAGGGTGTTTTATATAAAGAAATATATAAATTCTCGAATTATTTAGATAGAATTAAGGAAATTGTACCAGAAATAAAAGATATATATATAAAAGATCAATCAAATAAAATTTTACATGGTACAAAAGCTACTATTACTTATGAGTCTAATAATAATTATGTTTATAGCGAAAATTTGTTAGTGGATGATAGTGATATTAGCCCAGAGGTTAGTGTAGAACTTTCTAGTCTTTATATACGAGAAAAAATGAGAAATATTTTAATTGATATGATAACCAGTTTAGTGGTTTCTTTTTTCTTTATGGTTGAAATCACATTATTTGTTTTTATTATAGTAGAAAGAAAACTCAATTATAGTAATAAAAAAAATAAATTAGATATTCAGAATGAAGACAAAAAAATAATAAGACCTTTAAGTTTTCTTGTTTTTACTGGGAGTTTTATGCCAGTTTCTTTCATACCTATTATTATGAAGAATTTGCATAAGCCTATTTTTAATCTACCTGAAGACATTATATTAGGACTACCTTTATCAGCGGAAAGTTTATTTGCATTGTTAGCTACTATAGGAGCAGGATATGTAATAGATAAAAAAGGATATAAACCTTTATTAATTTTAGGTATATTTATATTTGCTGCTGGGGCATTATTATCAAGTATTATTTTAAATATATTTCAGTTTATTTTATCTAGAAGTATAGTAGGTATTGGCTTGGGACTAATGATTATATCAATGAGAATGTTTGTTATTTCTACTAACTCTGAAATTAAAAAAGGTGAAGGTATTGCTGCAATGAATTCCGGAGCATTAGCAGGAATGAACTGTGGTGTTGTGATAGGTGGTATGATTGCTGATAGATTTGGATATCCTATGGTATTTTTTATATCTATAGGTGTGATTTCATTAGCTCAGCTATTTACTTTAATTGTAATGAAAAATAAAGTTAAACCATCACCTGAATCTTCATTTAAAGAAGATAACGAAAATTCATTTTCGGATTTTATAAGTAATATAGAAGTACTAAAATTTTTCATTTTAGTTTTAATACCTGTATCTATTGCTAGTATGTTTTTAATATTTTATTTACCTATTTATGCTCAAAAAATTGGTGTATCTTCTGCAAATGTAGGTAGAGCATTTATGATAAATGGTATTTGTGTAATTTATTTAGGACCTGTCCTTAGTAAATATACACAAAAATATTTCGGTGTAGTTAAATCTCTTATTTTATCAATGATTATTATTGGAGCATCTTTTATATTATTTTCCTTTAATAATAGTATTATTATGGCTTTTACTGTTGCTTTATTTTTAGGAGTTTCAGAAAGTTTTGGAGTAGCAGCTCAAACGAACTACTTTTTTCAGATTAAAATAATTGATCAAATAGGTAAAGGAAAATCTATTGGTTATTATAGCTTGGTTAAAAAACTTGGACAAATGATAGGACCAATTATATTTGGTATGGCTATAACTATAGGGATTGTAAAAGGTGTTGGCTTTATAGGAGCTTTGATATTAGTATTGGCTTTGATTTTTATTATTTCATATAAAAATGATAAACCTTAAAATATAGATAAGATATTAATAACTTATAAAGATAATAAAAAAGCATAAAGGAGGAAAAATTGATTGAAACTATTTCGACAGGAAAAATAAAAAATACTTATGATCATAAATATTATAAATATGAAATAAAAGTTCTAGATACTACATATTTTGATGAACTTTTTGATATACAAAAATATATAGCAAAAAAACTTAATAAACCTGAAGCTTATATATTATTAAAGGAAAAGGAATTAATTGAAATGCTAGGAGATAAAGGTATTATTGTAGGTGTATTCGTTAATAAAAAATTGTATGGTTCTTGTGGTGTGTATTTTCCAGGATTTAATGAAGATAATTTAGGTTTAGATATAGATTTGCCAAGAGAAGAATTAAAAAAAGTTATACATCTAGAATCTTCAAATGTTCATCCAATGTATAGAGGGAATTCATTACAATATAAAATGGCATTTTTACTTGTTAATAGGGCTAAAGAAATAAATGGTATGAGATATTTACTTAATACTGTCCATCCTAAGAATTATCCTAGTTTAAAAACAACCTTTAGATTAAATATGGTTATTACAAAACTTTGCCTTAAATACAAAGGGTTTTGGAGATACATATTTTATCAAGATATCAAAAAACCAGTTAAAAAGAAAAGTAAAGAAATAATAAGTGTATCTAATATAGACTATGATACTCAAATAAACTTATTAGATAAAGGATATTATGGGTTTGGGTTTGAAAAAAATGAAAACGATATTAAAATTCATTTTGGTCATTAATTATAAAAAAGGAGGTGTTGTTGTTGAGTAGATTTTTGAAATGTTTGTTTTTTATAACTATTATAATATTATTACCAGGATGTATTAATAGTGAAAATACTGTTGAAAAAAGAAAGGAATTTGTTAATAATCAAGAAAATGATATTATAATTGCATTGCCAGGGCCTGTCTGGCTTATGAGAGATGCAACCAATTTTATAGATGGTGTAAATATGGCTGTAGAAGAGATTAATTCTTCAGGTGGTATAAATGGAAGAGTAATTAAAACAGTTGTTACCAATGATAAAGCGTCATTTATGGAAGGGTCAACTATTGCACAAAGATTTGCAGAAAATCCGGAAATTACAGCAGTTATAGGCCATTGGAATAGTGATGTTACAATTCCTGTTTCAACAATTTATGAAAACTCACAATTATTATTATTATCTCCTATAGTTGCAAATAATAAGTTAATTGACAGAAATTATGATTATATAATACAAAATATTCCTAGTGATGGAGCAGTAGGCCAAAAAATGGCATTATATGCAAAAAATAAAGGATATGAAAATATTGCAATTTATTATGATGATAATTCCTACGGAAAAGGATTAGCTAATGCATTTGAAAAAGCATCAATTAAAAATGGTATAAAAATAGTTGATAGAGTTTCAAATTTTAAAAATAAATTAGAATTTGATAATAGTTTAGCGAAATGGAAAGCTTTTGACTATGATGCTGTTTTTGTAGCAGATTCAATGCCAGGTGCAGGAGAATTTATTAAAATGTTGAGAAAGGAAAATAACAATATTCCAATTTTAGGTGGAGATGGACTAGATTTATCAGGTTTTATAAAAGATTTAGGAAGTGCATCAGAAGGAGTAACTATGCCAACCTTTTTGAATCCTGTTCATAAAAGAGAAGAACTCCAAGCTTTTAAAGAAAAATTTACAAAGGAGTATAAAAAAGATACAGATATATGGGCTATTCAAGGTTATGAATCTATTTATTTACTTGCTTATGCAATAGAGAAAGGCGGTAGTAGTACATCAGTAGATATCTCTCATTTCTTAAAAAATATGAAGTCTTTCAACGGGGTACTTAGTGATATAAGTTTCAGAGAAAATGGCTCTATAAAAGGACGAAAAATTTTTATTAAAACAGTAAAAAATGGTACCTACAAATATTTGGATTAATAATAGAAAGGCGGGGATATAATGAAAAATAAAATTTTTAGAAAAGTTTCGCTGGATAGATTATCTTCCCCAGAAGCTTTAGATCAACTAATGACTGTTACAACACCAAGAGCATGGATATCATTGATTGCTATTGGCGCTATACTTTTTAGCGCGATTATATGGGGATTTTTTGGAAACATACCGATAAAAACATATGGCGAAGGTATTTTAATATCTAGTGATGGGGTTTATAATATTGTCCATAGCTATAGTGGGGAAGTTACAGATGTAAGTGTATCACCAGGAAACTATATATCTAAAGGCGACGTTATTGCTAGAATTAATAAATATGATTTAGTTGAGAAAATAAATTCTTTAAAAGAGCAATTAAGTATTTTAAAAAATCTAGAAAATAATACTAATGATTTTATATCAGCGAGAATTGGTGAAAGTTTATATAATCAAATTTATGGATTACTAAAAAGAATCAAGGATGCAGAAGCTAATTTAAATATATATATTGCAGATTATACAAATAATAAAAGTGAGTATGCAGTTGAGCTTAAAAAAGCGATTTTAAGGCTTGAGACAGCACAATTAAGAAGTAAAACTGCTCGTGAAGAAAAAGAAAAGGTAGAAAAATTATTTAAAAATGGCGCTGTTTCACAACAAGAATTAAGCGATGCAATTAATGATTTAAAATTAAAAGAGTTAGAAGTAGATGTTGCAAAAAAAACTGTTAAAGATTTAGAAAATAATAGAGATATGGATACATATGGCACTAAAAGTGCTTCAGTAGAACAAGCTAGGTTAACAGTTAAGTTATTAAAAGAGGAATTAGCAGATATAAAAGCTATTAAAATTGAACAATTAAAAAATGAAATAACAAATCTTCAAAATGAACTCGAATTAAAATCTAATGTGGTTTCTCAAGTTAATGGTAGAGTAATGGAAGTTAATATAAATAAAGGGGATATTCTTTACCCAGATAATACAATTGCAAATGTAGTTAGGGGAGACCAGAACAGTAATGATTTAGAAGTGATAATGTATGTTCCAGCAGAGGAAGGTAAACGAATTCTTCCAGGTATGGATGTTCAAATTTCTCCAACAATCGTAAAGAAAGAAGAATTTGGATTTATGCTTGGGAAAGTTGTTTCAGTATCCGGTTATCCATCAAGTAAGAAAAGTATTATTAATACTTTAGGAAATCAAGAATTAGCTTCTAGATTAGCAGGGCGAAGTGCTCCTATTGAAGTCCATATTGATTTGATTACCGATGAAGATACACAAAGTGGATATAAATGGTCAACACCAAAAGGACCACCTATAAAAGTTGATAGTGGTACCATAAGTACTGGTTCTATAATAGTAAAAAAACAAAGACCAATCAGTATGGTAATACCTTTTATTAAAAAAATATTACCGATTTAATATTAAATGTTTTTAAGGGAGGTGAATTTTTTGAATTTGAAAAGTATATTAAATAGAAAGGAAGTTCCTACGATTCTCCAAATGGAGGCTGTTGAATGTGGAGCAGCTTCTTTAGCCATGATTTTGGCTTATTATGGGAAATATGTACCTTTAGAGAAATTACGAATTTCTTGTGGTGTATCAAGGGATGGAAGTAAAGCTAGTAATATAGTAAAAGCAGCCAGAAAATATGGATTAAAGTCTAAAGGATATAGAAAATCTCCTAAAGCCTTAAAGACAATGGAGTTTCCAATGATTATACATTGGAATTTTAATCACTTTGTTGTTCTAGAAGGGTTTAAAAAAGGAATAGTCTACTTAAATGATCCAGGTAGTGGTCCTAAAACAGTTACACAAGAAGAATTTGATCAGGCATTCACAGGAATAGTATTAACCTTTGAAAAAACAGAAAAATTTGAAAAAAGTGGAGAAAAACCAAATGTAATAAAAGCATTATCAAGAAGATTAACTGGTGTTAAATCTTCACTTATCTTTTTAATATTAGTCGGTATTGCTATGGTTATACCAGGACTAGTTATTCCAATATTTTCAAAGATATTTGTTGATGATATTTTACTTAGTAATAGAAGTAATTGGTTAATACCACTTTTATGGGGCATGGGATTAACAGCAATACTACGTGGAATTCTTACATGGATGAGAGAATATTATTTATTGAAACTTGAAACAAAAATTGCTATTAAAACTTCATCAAATTTTTTATGGCATATTTTAAGATTACCTATAGAATTTTTCTCTCAAAGATTTAGTGGTGATATTAGTTCACGGATGCAAAGCAATGATAAAGTAGCAACTTTATTATCAGGTGAATTAGCAACAACAGTATTAAATTTCATTATAATAATTTTTTATTTTATTATGATGTTAAATTACAATATTCTCTTATCGGTGGTAGGCTTGGTTGTCGCAATTATTAATGTTTTATATTTAAAATATATATCTAAAAAAAGAAAAGATTTAAATTCAAAACTATTACAGGATTCTGGGAAGTTAAAAGGAACATCAATTTCAGGTCTTAGAATAATAGAAACTCTCAAAGCAACTGGTTCTGAATCAGATTTTTTTTCAAAATGGTCAGGTTATCAGGCTAAAGCATTAAATGGTCAACAAAAAATGTCAGCTACTACTCAATATCTTTTTGCAATACCAACTTTTTTAAGTGTTGCTACAAATGTAATCGTATTAATTTTAGGAGGGTTTGAAATACTCGAAGGTAATATGACTATTGGTATGCTAGTAGCTTTTCAAAGTCTTATGTCTAGTTTTATGGAACCGGTAAATGAACTAGTAGGTTTAGGTAGTCAGCTTCAAGAGATTGAAGGTGATATGAATAGATTAGACGATGTATTAAAATATCCTATTGATGAAGAAACTAAAAAAAGAGAAGAAAAATTAGATTTTGAAGAAACTTATAAAAAATTAGAAGGTTATGTTGAACTGAAAAATTTAAATTTTGGATATAGTCCTCTTGATCCACCATTAATTGATAATTTTAATTTAAAATTAAAACCAGGTTATAGAGTAGCTTTGGTTGGTGGTTCTGGTAGTGGAAAATCTACAGTCGCTAAAATAATAGCTGGTTTATATAAACCTTGGTCAGGAACTGTTCTTTTTGATGGAAGAGAAAGAATGGAACTTCCACGTATGACTATAAATAATTCTTTGTCTGTTGTAGATCAAGAAATAAGTATGTTTAAAGGAACAATAAAAGAAAATATAACTTTATGGGATGATACGATTTCTGAAATGGATATTATAAGGGCAACAAAAGATGCAAATATCCATGGTGATATTACTGAAAGAAGTGCAGGATATGAATATATGTTAGATGAAAATGGGTCTAATTTTAGTGGTGGTCAGAGACAAAGATTAGAAATTGCAAGAGCTTTAGTTACTAATCCCTCTATTTTAGTTTTAGATGAGGCTACTAGTGCTCTTGATCCAAAAACAGAAAAAATAATTGATGAAAACATTAGAAAAAGAGGTTGTACAGCTATTATTGTTGCCCATAGATTAAGTACTATTAGAGATTGTGATGAAATTATTGTGCTAGATAAAGGAAAAATTATTGAACGTGGTACACATGAGGAGTTGAAAGAAAAAGCAGGTCATTATTACAATCTAATTAGTGCTTAATAAAAGAAAGGGGGTAATAAACGCAGATGGAAATTAAAAATTTTTTTGATAAAGGTAAGTTAATTAAATTAGCAGGTAATAAACCTATTTCTCTAATAGATCCTACTAAAGTGTGGATTGTTAAAAAAGGTAAAGCTGATTTATTTACTGTAAAAATTGAAGAAAAAACTTTTTATGGTACACGAAAATATTTATTTGAAGTATTTGAAAATCAAATTATATTTGGGATAAAACCTATTGAGATAAAAGATACCTATGGCTGTCTTGCAACAGGCAGTCCTGGAACAGAACTTATAGAATTTGAAAGAAAAGATTTTCTAGAATTATTAGATGAAGATCAAATTAATGAAAAACTTATTAATATGATTAATGAGTGGGTAGAAAAATTTTATAATACAGTAGATTTAAAACCTGTAATAAAATTATCTAATTCAAAAGAAATAAATACAAAATTTTTAGATAATTTAAATGAAAAAGGGTTTGAAAAAGCTATAAGAAATCGTATTAGAAAGCAAGAAGAATCACAAATAGCAGCAAAAGAAAGAGATCTTCGTGACCAATGGTTTATGAAAAATTCACTTTTAAAATTATCATCGGTTATAAAAGAAAAAAGTAAAGCCTTTATTCCTCCGCCGATTCAAAACCCTTTATATAACGCTTGTTTTTTAGTAGGAAAAGCAATGAAAATTAAAATAATTCCACCAAAACAAGTTAAAAAAGGTAATGAAAATAATGTTTCTTTAGAAGATATTGCCAAGGTTTCTAGAATAAGGACTAGAAGAGTAGCTTTAAGAGATGATTGGTGGAATGATGATAATGGACCTATGTTAGGTTATATGGAAAAAGATAATAGTCCAGTTGCACTAATTCAGGATGCACCTAATAAGTATGAATTATATGATGTTACTAAAAATACAAAAGCAACAGTAGATTCTAAAATAGCTGATAAGTTAAAACCTTTTGCAGATACATTATATAGACCTTTTCCTGAAGGTGAAATTGGTTTGAAAGATATACTTACATTTGGTATAGAAAGTTGTTGGAAAAGAGATCTTATTATAATTTTAATTATAGGTTGTCTTGGTGGTATTTTAGGTATGGTTACACCAATTGCAACAGGCGTAGTTTTTGATTCAATTATTCCACAAGGTGAAAAAAATCAATTATTGCAAATAGGATTATTTTTAGGAGCAAGTGCTGTGGCAGGTTTTATTTTTCAGATTACTAGATCTTTTGCAATGACCCGTGTAGAAGGGAAAATGGAGTACACAATACAAAGTGCTGTATGGGATAGACTTCTTAGTCTTCCAGTAACTTTTTTTAAGAAATATACTTCAGGAGAACTAGCTATGCGTGCTATGGGAATTAGTACTATTAGAAGTACTTTATCAGGAATGACAATAAATACTATAATGTCGAGTATATTTTCTATATTTAACTTTGCTTTACTTTTTTATTATGATATCAAACTAGCTTTAGTTGCTACTTTATTAGTATTGATTTCAGTTGTATTTACACTTATATTTGGATATTTACAATTAAAATATGAAAGAGAGTTAATAGATGTTTCTAATGAAAATGCTGGATTAATATTTCAAATGATTGATGGTGTTTCTAAATTTAGAACTGCTGGTGCTGAAAAAAGAGCTTTTCATCAGTGGGCAAAAAAGTTTACCAAAGCTAGGAATATAAGTTATAAAAAAGAAGCTTTGGGAAATATTTTAGTTACTTTTAATGCATCTTTTAAGATTATTATCTCAATGGTAATATATTATGTTGTAGTAAATGCTACACAAAGTGGTCTTGTAGCTGGGAAATTTATTGCCTTTAATGCAGCTTTTTTAAGTTTCATGGGGGCTATGACCTCATTATCAAATACTATTTTAAAAGTAAATGTAATAGTACCTTTATTTGAAAGATCAAAACCAATATTAGAAACGTTACCTGAGTATAATGAAGAAAAAGAACATCCGGGAAAACTTAAGGGAAACATTGAGGTAAGTCATGTAAATTTTCGTTACAAAAAAGGTTTACCTTTAGTATTAAAAGATGTTTCTTTTCAGATTGAAAAAGGTGATTATGTTGCAATAGTAGGTCCTTCAGGTAGTGGGAAGTCAACTATTTTTAGAGCATTATTAGGATTTGAAAAACCAGAAAGTGGTTGTATTTACTATGATAATAAAGATTTGGAAAATGTTGATGTTAGAGGTGTTAGACAACAGTTAGGAGTTGTTCTTCAAAACGGTCAGTTAATGTCAGGTGATATATTTACAAATATTATAGGAACTAATCCTAACTTGACTATAGAAGATGCTTGGGAAGCTGCTGAAATGGCAGGATTTGATGAAGATATAAAACAAATGCCTATGGGTATGCATACAGTTTTAAGTGAAGGAGCAAGTACCTTATCTGGTGGACAAAAGCAAAGACTTCTTATAGCTAGGGCTATTGTTAATGAACCAGCAATAATATATTTTGATGAAGCGACTAGTGCACTTGATAATAAAACACAATCTATTGTGAGTGAAAGTTTAGATAAATTAAGTGTCACAAGAGTTGTTATTGCTCATAGATTAAGTACAATTATAAACTGTGATAAAATTATTGTAATGGATAAAGGAAAAATTGTTGAACAAGGACCATATGATGAGTTAATGAAAAATGAAGGTGTATTTAGTGAACTAGCCAAAAGACAACTAGCTTAAAATAACTATATATATAATGAAAAGGTTATTTATAATTTATAAAAAGCTAGAATATTTAAAAAATAGTTTTTTTTACTATTTAAGTTAAATTTAAAAAGATATTATTCTCTATTAAAAAAAATGGAGGTGATAGATAATTGAAAAATTTTAAAAAGTAAAATAGGTTTTTAAAAAGAAAAATTGCAAAGGAGTGATGTTTATGCAAGAAATCAAAAGATTTAATGAAGATGTAAAACAAGATGAGGAAATGTTAGAAGATGTTAAAAAAATTGGTAATGATTTAGAAAAAATAGTGAAATATGCAAATTCTAAGGGGTATGAATTTACAGTTGAAGATTTAGAAAATAAAGCAGAAGATAAATCTGAATTATCAGAAGAAGAACTAGAAGATGTAGCGGGAGGTGTGGTTTGTTTAGCTAGCGGTAAAGGAGATTTTGAAAAAGTTGTAGGAGGTATAGCCGAGGCAGTTTTGGTTATGTAAATAAGAATTTAAGAAAAAGGGGTGGGAATGATGGGCGAAATTAAGAGATTTAATAAAGATGTAAAAGAAGATAAGGAAATGTTAGAAGAGGTTAAAAAAATTGGTAATGATTTAGAAAAAATAGTGAAATATGCAAATTCTAAAGGATATGAATTTACTTCAGAGGATCTTGAATCACAAGCTGATAATAACTCTGAACTTTCAGAAGAACAATTAGATGAAGTTGCAGGTGGTTTTTCCCCAGTTGTATCATTTGTTGTCGGTGGTGTGAGAACAGTATTAGTGATGTAATAATTGGTTTAGTACTCAGTAAAAAGCAGATTGGAGAGATAATAATGGAAGAAATCAAAAGATTTAATGAAGATGTAAAAGAAAATAAAGAAATGTTAGAAGAGGTTAAAAAAATTGGTAATGATTTAGAAAAAATAGTAGAATATGCAAATTCTAAGGGATATGAATTTACAGTTGAAGATTTAGAAAATAAAGCAAAAGAACAAGAAGAAGGAGAATTAGATGAAGAACAACTAGATGAAGTTTCTGGAGGTGTTGTAGCAACTGTAATTGTTCAAGGAGTAACTGCAGTTGGAGTTGTGGCAGTGATTGGTTAATTTGAAACTAAAAAATATTATAAAGTGATTTAAAAAAATAGTATAAAAAATATATATGTTATTTGCTGTTTTAGTAAGAATTGATAAACTAAAATTTATACTAAAGTTTTGAAATTTTTACTTTATTATTTAGATTTAATTTAGAAAGGAGAGATAATGATGGAAGAAATCAAAAGATTTAATGAAGATGTAAAAGAAGATAAGGAAATGTTAGAAGAAGTTAAAAAAATTGGTAATGATTTAGAAAAAATAGTAGAATATGCAAATTCTAAAGGTTATGATTTTACTATAGAAGATCTTGAATCAGAAGCTGATAATAACTCTGAACTTTCAGAGGAACAATTAGATGATGTTTCAGGCGGTTTATCTGCAGTTGTAACAGGAGTTATAGATGCTTTATTAGTGATGTAATTTTTATTTTGTTATTTAATAAAAATTATAAAGGAGATAATGATGGAAGAAATTAAGAGATTTAATAAGGATGTAAAAGAAGATAAAGAAATGTTGGATAAGGTTAAATCAATTGGTAATAATTTAGAAAAAATAGTAGAATATGCAAATTCTAAAGGTTATGATTTTACTATAGAAGATCTTGAATCAGAAGTTGATAATAACTCTGAACTTTCAGAAGAACAATTAGATGAAGTTTCAGGAGGTAAAACTACTAACTCTTTAAAATTTGATAATGGACAATTAGAGATTTTTAAATTTGTGATTTAGATGAAATTAAAAAGGAGAGATAATGATGGAAGAAATCAAAAGATTTAATGAAGATGTAAAAGAAGATAAGGAAATGTTAGAAGAAGTTAAAAAAATTGGTAATGATTTAGAAAAAATAGTAGAATATGCAAATTCTAAAGGTTATGATTTTACTATAGAAGATCTTGAATCAGAAGCTGACAATAACTCTGAACTTTCAGAAGAACAATTAGATGAAGTTTCAGGAGGTTTATCTGCTGTTTTCACAGGTGTTGCGAAAGGAGTATTAGTATTGTAATTTTGTATTTTTAATATAAATAAAGAGTAAATTTATGATTTGGAATTTTCAATTTCATAATCATAAGTTTACTCAATAATTTTATTTACTAATTAGAAAATTTCAGGGGGTATAAGTTATGGAAAAATTATATTTTTGTGGTGATTTTAGTCAAGAAGTAACCACTGAAGAAAAGAAACTCATTCCACATTTGAAAAGGTTTTTCGAATGTTTAGAAGGAGATATTGATTTTTATGAAGCTTTAAAAAAAAATCCTGAAGCTTGTAATGATATATTAAAATCTCGTGGTATCTTTGGCGTAGATCCAGTTCAGATGAAAATATATGTTGATAATCTTTTTAAAGATAAAGAGATCTCTATTTCAAATTTGCAGGATAAACCACAAGCACTTCTTTGGCGTCGTTGGGTTAATGCTACAAGAAAATTTCGTGATGAATGGTTTCAAAAGACAAATAAAACACCAAATAATAAATTTAATGCTTGGCATAGTCGTAATATAAATAGATGTGATAATCAACTTTCAAAAGCGAATAATTCTGGACTTATACATGCTACAATAGTATTTGAATTAAGCAAAGGATGTTCTCTTCATTGTCCTTTTTGTGGTCTTGCATCTAAACCTTTAGAAGATGTGTTTTTATATACTAAAGAAAATGCTAAGCTTTGGAAGGAAATTTTAGATATAGCAGTTAAACAGCTTGGAGATACTGTAGGAACCGGAGTTTGTTACTGGGCAACTGAACCTACAGATAATTCTGACTATTTTAAATTCATAGAGGATTTTGGTAAAGCAACAGGTGTATATCCCCAAACTACAACAGCAGCTCCATTGCGTGATCTTGAATGGACCAGAAAGCTTTTGCAATTTCGTAAAGAACATACTACAGCAGTTGATCGTTTTTCTATTCTTTCAAAAAATGACTTGAAGCGTGTTCATCAGACATTTACGGCTGAAGAATTGTCTATGACAGAATTAATATTACAGTATACAGAAAGAAAGAAAAAGTTCATGGCACTTTCGGGGCGTAATAGAAAAAAAGTTGATTCCAATTCAAATTTAGCTGAAGATTTTACAATTGCTTGTGCTACAGGCTATCTTGTAAATATGGTTGATAGAACAATAAAATTAATAAGTCCTTGTCCGCCATCAGATCAAAATCCACTAGGCTATCATATTTATGCACAAGGAAAATTTAATTCACCATTAGAATTTAATAATTTTATTGAAAAAACAATAGAAAAATTTATGTCCACAAAGGTTCAACCAGATCAAATACTAGCTTTTCGAGATGATTTAAATTTTACTTCTTTGAAGGGAGGTTTTCAGCTTAAAAATAAATATAAATCAATAAATATGCAAGGGTCCCCACATTTAGCTCAATTAGGAAAATTAATTTCAGAAGGTAATTTAAGTTCATCAGTTATTACAGATAAACTTATAAGTCAATCTTCTGATGTTTTAGCTATAATGTCTTCAATTCAAAAAATTTTTGATAAGGGATTGTTAAAATAAAAATTAAATATAAATAAAATTATTGTGAGGTGAAAATGAATAATCAATTACACTGGGAAGCTACAGATGTTTGTTTAGTATCTATGCCATATTCAAATCCCCAAATTCCTTCTTTAGCTTTAGGTCTTTTACAAGCAACTTTAGTTAAAGAAGAGATAGATGCAAGGAGCATATATGCTAACCTTCTTTTTAATGAACAGATTGGAATGGAGAAATATAATAAATCGCATTATGCTGATCCCCTTATTCCTATAGCTGAATGGACATTTGCTTCTTCAGCTTTTACAAATTTTAAATCTAATGATGATTTGATTTTAAAAGAAATTTATAAAAAAATTAGTAAAAGAAATAATATAAAATTTGGAGATTTTTACAATGAAATGTTATTTGTTAAACATGAAGCAGAAAAATTTATAACAAAATTAGCTAAAAAAATACTTAAAATGTCTCCACGTGTCGTAGCTTGCAGTTCAAGTTTGGCACAGAAGGTTCCTTCTTTAGCTCTTCTTCGAAAGATTAAGATGTTAAATCCAAATGTTATAACTCTAATGGGAGGTGCAGATTGTGAAAGTATTATGGGCCGTGGGATTCATAAATGTTTTACCTGGGTAGACTATGTTATTACTGGAGAAGGCGAAGATATTATAGTACCATTAGTTAATAAAATATTTAAGTTTGGTTGCGATGTACCGACAGAATCATTAGAAAAAGGTATATTTGCTCCTATTCATAGAGAGATAGGTTATCCTAGTAAAAAGCAGATAGAAAATGGTAATTATAGAGCTTTAGCGAAATCATTTGTTAAACAAATAATTCCCATTTATGATGATTATTTTAAAACTTTAAAATCTTTACCTGAATTAAGTACAAGAGTTAGACCAAGTCTACCTATACAGTCTTCTCGAGGGTGTTGGTATGGCAAATGTAAATTTTGTGGACTTAATGCTCCTCAAACTTCATATCGTTCTCGTCCATATGACAAAATATTGGCTGAATTAGATGAATTAAGTACTCGTTATGGCGTTAAACATTTCGAGTTTCTCGATAATATTTTAGATATGAAATATTTTGATAATCTAATTCCTGAATTAATTAAAAGAAAAGCTCCTTATAAATTGTTTTTTGAGATTCGCTCTAGTTTATCAAAAAAACAATTTAAAATGATTAAAGATGCAGGTGTTATTATGTGTCAACCTGGAATAGAAAGCCTACATAGCAGTGCACTAAAGGAAATACGAAAAGGAGTCAAAGCTTGGCAAAACATTCAAACTTTAAAATGGGGGAGGCAGTTTGGAATTCATATATATTGGTCTATTCTTCATACTTTTCCTTTTGAGAAAGATGAATGGTATAAGGAGGTATCAGAATTAATACCTTTGATAACACATTTATATCCACCTTCAGGAACAGGAAATATTGAATATCAACGTAATAGTCATTATTTTAATCATAAAGATAAATATAATTTGAAATTAACTAATTTGCCTTTATATTCATATATATATCCTTTAAATAATAAGGAAATTAAGGAGATTTCTTTTTCTTTTGAGGATGAATTTTATTCATTATTAAGAAATGATAAAAGAATGTCTGTTTTGTTTCGTAGACCTGGACTTTATAAAGTTGGTTCTGCCCTTATTGAGTGGAAAGAACTAGTGAAAAGTGATAAAAAACCTAAGCTAGTTATGGAAGTTAAAAAGGAAAAAATTATTATAGAGGATACTCGTCCGATATCAGTTGCTTCTAAATTTGAACTTAGAGGGATTCAAAAAGAGATATATTTAGAATGTGATCAAGCAATTAAAGAAAAAGATCTTAGAAAAAATTATATAGATAATGGGTATAGTGTCTCTGAATTGAATAAAGCAATTGATTTTCTTGTAAATAACAAATTACTTTTATGTATTGATAAAAGACTATTATCTTTAGCAATTGAAAAACCATATTCAAAATATAGTTTACCAAAAGAAAATCCTATGGGATGGATTACAATTAATTAAAAAATATATTTTATAGATAGATAAATATTTTTATCTTGAAATTCAGCGATAATTATTCAAAAAAACTTCACTTAGATCATAGATTTAGATGGAGTTATTTTGAGTAATTTATAATAAAATCAAAACACCAGTAATTACTGATGTTTTGAGATATTTTATAATTTATTATTTTTAAGAAATAAATTTTTAATTTTACATATCTAAATAGTAAACTTAGAAATATTTTCTTGCATATCTTCTGCTAGGTTTGATAAATCTTCACTAGACTCAGATATTTGCATCATTGATGCTGTTTGCTCTTGAACTGATGCTGAAGCCTCTTCAGTACCAGCTGCATTTTCTTCTGAAATAGCAGACAGATTTTCAATAATTGTTATAATCTTTTCTTTTTTATCTTTCAAAGTATTAGTCGAGCTATTTAATTCTTCTACTACATTTTTAACATCTTCTATTGAAACAGCTATTCCATCAAATTTATCGTTAGTATTATTTAAACTATTCATTTGTCCTTTAACAATTTCACTTGCTTTTTCCATTGTATTTACACCTTTTTTAGACATTTCACTAAGTTTTGCGATAGTATCTGAAATTTCACTTGCAAATTGATTAGTTTCTTCTGCTAATTTTCTGATTTCATCTGCTACTACTGCAAATCCTTTACCTGCTTCTCCAGCA
>JBNJDJ010000034.1:0-20290 GCA_051744845.1 Bacillota bacterium | reverse complement strand
ACATAAAATTTGTTATTATCTTCAAAATAACTATCAATTGGAATTCTTAATACATTTTTTTTGCGTTCAATAATAAACTCTAAATCAAGTTTTTGGTTTAATAAATAATTATTAGATAAATCCATAGGCTTTATTTCTACATCAACTTTCCTTTGTTTAATTCCTAACTCAGTTAATTTTTCATAAATTTTAGGATGTTTTTTTAAAACCACTCCTTTCACAAATCTTTTTTTATACTCATCCTCTATTAAAACCTCAGAATTTTTTTTAATAGAATTTATTTCTGATTCTAAAACATCTGATAAAATTCTAATATTAGATAAATTACTTATCTCATATATTGGAACTCCTTTAGTAACATATTTACCTTCTTGAACAAATTCTTCAGTTATTATGCCATCAACCGGAGCTATTAAATCACATTCTTTTTTTGATTTAACCAATGATTTTTTTTGAGACCTTAAACTATTTATTTGAGCATAATATTGCATTTTAATATTTGAACTTATTTTCTTTTTTAATAGTTTTAAATTATTTTCTAAACTAGCTAATTCTTTTTTTAATTTCATTTCAGCTTCTCTATAATTTTCTAAACTATCTTTACTAATAGCTTGATTATCATAAAGTTTTTCCATCTTTATCAAATCTTTTTTTGCAGAATCATAATCTATTTTAGCAATATCTATTTTATACTCTAGATTTTCAATTTTTTCTTTATCAGCTGGCTTACAAGCTTCTTTAAGTTTATAATTCAAATCTCTAATTTGAGCATCTATACCTTCTATCTGATATTCAATTTGTTCTTTATCAAATTTAGCAATAATTTCGCCTTTTTTTACTTTATCTCCAACTTCAAATTTCAAATCAATTATCTCACTATTTACTAAAGAATATAAGGTTTTTATTGTATCAGAGTGAACAACTCCTGAGCTATTAATTTTATCTGTAACTTCACCTTTTTTCACTTTATATAATTCTTTACTTACTGTGGTATCATATGCGTTAATTCCAATGGCAATTACAATTATAAATACTAAAATCCCAACTACTATTTTTCCTCTTTTAGACAATTTCATAAAATATACATCCTCCTAATAGAACTTATTAATATTAATAATCTAAGATATTCTTTCTTTTAATGCATCTATAAAATTCAATTTATTTATTCTATAAAAAGCTGCCAACTGAGCAATTAATATAAAAACTAACGTTAATCCAATTCCTTTAAAATAACTAGATAACAAAATATCTCCATTTAATGTATAAAACTCAGTTGAAAAAGATTTAACTATAACTTGAGATAATCTTTTAGATGCAATAATTCCAATAAATATACCTATAATTGTAATAAATAAATTTTCTTTAAAAACTATACTACTAATTTCATTTTTACTCATTCCTAAAACACTTAATGAAGAAAATTCTAATTTTCTTGAATTTATAGTCATAATTGTTGTATTATAGACAATTGCAAATCCAAGTACAAATCCTAAAAAAACCATCACACTTATTGATGCAATAGTTATTTCCATAAATTCTTTAAAACTATCTACCATCATTTGTATAGAACTTACTGAAGAAATGTTTTTTTGTTTCTCTAAATATTTCTTATCTAGCTTATCTGACTTTATTAAAATCCCATTTATTGCGTCTTTATCAACTAATTGATTTTGAAAAAATGAAATGTCCATATAAATATTTGCACCTAAACTTTGTTTAACTATATCAGTAACTTCTACATTAATATCATTTCTATTAGGAATATAATTATTAATATTAATAATATCATCTTTTTTTATGCCTAAATTATTAGCTAAACCATCAGATACATATACGAAATTTTTTTTCATATAAGGCTTTCCTTCATCGGAGGATAAAAAATCATACATTTTTGTATCTTGTTTTATACCAATTATATTTACAATTTTTTCTTTCCATTGATAATTTATTTCAAATGGATATGTTAATTGAGATTCAATCTGACTGGCATTTATCTCTTTTTTTAAATTTTGAATTTCATTTTTACTAACTGGCTTTTTAAATTTAACTTTATAATCCATTAAATTAAATTTTTCAAATTGTTGTTCATACATTTGAGGTATTATACTCATCATATGTATTGGAAGTATAACTACTACTAATGTAACAGCAATTCCAAAACTAATAAATAAAAGTCGTTTCTTATCACGCATTAAATTTCGCCAAACCATCTTTGTTGAAAAGTTTAATTTTTTAAAAAAATTAAACTTTTCTAAATAAATACGTTTCCCCGATTTAGGCGGTTCTTTTCTCATAGATTCACTTGGTGATATTAGCAATGAATCTTTAGCTCCAAAATATCCAGACAATACTGAAAAAATTACTACTAAAAAAATTCCTCCTAAAAGATAATTTATATAATAATTATAAGTAATATAATGAACCTTATAAAATTCTAAGTACATATCAGTTAATAGCCTGGAAAAATATATACCTGATATTATCCCTAATAAACCTCCAATAACACCAATAAAAACAGCAAATTTTGAATAATGTATTATTATCTTAAAATTACTATATCCTAAAGATTTTAAAACACCAATAGCCATTCTATCTTGTCTAACTAGTCTTGAAATCATAACTTTTAAAATTATACCTGCAATTACTAAAAACATTATAGGCAATACATTAGCCATTTGTTTTCCACCAGAAATTTCTTCTCTTACTACTCTATTACTCAAATAATCGTCTTTAGTAATTACTTTTTTTATCCCAAACTTATCTAATTTATTATCAATTTTATCTTTTATTTCATCTAAATTATATCCTTTTTTAACATCTATAATAATTTCATTATATGCATTTTTTAAACCTAAGCTATCTTGTGCAAATTCTTGTGATACATAAATCACTCCGAAATTTTTAAAATCTGGTAAAATAGATTGTTCATCTTTCATTAAATATATAAATTCAGGAGACCCGACTTTAGCTTTTACTTCTAATGGATATTCTTTTCCTAAAATTTGAATATCTAATTTTTGATTTAAATTCAAATTATTTGCTTCAAAAAAATGCTCTAATACAAATATATCGTATTTCCTTTTAAAATTATTTAAACCTTTTAAAAAAAACAATTTATTAATCTTAGAATCATTTTTTTTAGAAATCATCTTTAAATCAACTTTTTGATCTTCTCTTTTCATTAAAATATCAGCAGAAATTCTACCTTCAACATCTTTAATACCTTCGATATTTAAAAGACTATTAACTTCATTTTCTGGTATCTGCATTAATTCAACTGTTATATCTGAATAATTATTATTTTTATAGTATCTATTTACAGAGTTTTCAAAATTATAAATTCCCATATTCATTGCTATATATATCATTAAACCAATAATCATAACTGATATGATTGCAAAATACTGTAATTTAGCTTCTTTTATTTTTCTAAAAACTCTTTTGTTTAAAGTATTCATAGCTACCATTTAATCCTTTCAGGATCTTTAGGAAACCTATTTTTATAATTCTTTTCAATACGACCACTTTTCATTTTTATTACTCTATTACCAATATCTCCAATAGCTTCATTATGAGTAATAACAATAACAGTTTTTTTAAATTTCTCATTTACATCTTTTAGTAACTTTAAAATTTTCTTGCCTGTTGAATAATCTAGCGCTCCTGTAGGCTCATCACAAAGTAAAATTTCAGGGTTTTTAGCAACAGCTCTAGCTATTGCAACTCTTTGTTGTTCTCCACCACTCATCTGTGATGGAAAATGATCTTTTCTATCAAATAAATCAACTTGTCTTAAAACATTCTCAATAGATAATGAATCATTACATAATTCTGTAGCAAGTTCTACATTTTCCATAGCAGTTAAATTACTCATTAAATTATAAAACTGAAAAACAAAACCTATCTTATTTCTTCTATATTCAGTTAGTTTTTTTTCAGAATATTTTGCAATATTAATTCCCTTAAAAAAGACCCTTCCATCTGAAGGATTATCCATTCCACCTATTATATTTAAAAGTGTAGATTTACCTGAACCACTTGGTCCTAATACTACAACAAATTCTCCTTCTTTAATAGAAAAACTATCTCCTCTTAAAGCTTTGACAATTACATCACCCATTTGATAATTCTTTTTTAAATCCTTTACTTCAATAATTATTTCAGACATAAAACTCCTTTAATAGCGTATACATATACACAGTAGTTTATAATATTTATTTTATCATTTTTTTATTATTTCAACAAAAGAAATTAACTATTATTCTTCTTTATTAATAAAAATTAATACTTTGCATAAAAAAAAGATGACATTTTAGTCATCTTTACATAATTTTAATTTCTTAAAGCTTCAACTGGTGGTACACTAGAAGCAGAAATAGCAGGATAAACACCAAATATTAAACCAGAAAGTAATGCTATAACTGTAGATATTCGGATTGCTTTAAAACTTATTGCAGTTTGAAAACCTAAGTTTGAAAAAAGATTTAATCCAAATATCCCTAATATTATTCCACAAAAAGCTCCAATTATACTTAAAAATAAAGCTTCCAAAATAAATTGTAATAATAAATCTGATTGAGTAGCACCTATCGCTCTTCTAACACCAATTTCTGCTGTTCTTTCAGAAACAGATACTAGCATAATATTCATAATACCTAATCCACCTACTAAAAGAGAAACTGAAGCTATACCGCCAAGTAAAAGAGTCATTACTCTATTGGCTTTATCAGCTTCTTTTATTAAATTGTTAAAACTTGTTATAGTAATAGCATCTTCTTTATCAGTTAACATAAAATCACTTTCTTGATTATTTGTTGGCTTAGCCTCATTAGTACTAGCAGAACTTTCCATAGGGTTAGGTTGACTAGCAGTATTAGAAGAAGACTGTGGTTTTGAAGAAAAATCTCCTAATCTTCTTTTTATTATTCTACCTAACTGAACTACAGATAAAGCCGCTCCTTTTTTAGAATCAGCCTCTGCCCAAAAGGTTTCAACCTTTCGTTTATCTTGAATTTGTAAAGCTCTGTAATAAGGAATTACAATTTTATTATCAATATTTTCACCGCGATTTTCACCTTTTTTATTTAAAACACCAATTATTTTATAATTTAATCCATTAATAGATATTGTTTTCCCTACAGGGGAACGCCCATTTAATATTTTTTTACCAATATTATGACCTAAAACTGCAACTTTTATTCTTCTATCAGATTGTTCTTTAGTAAAAAAGTGCCCTGCTATTAATGACTGGTCTCTTATCTCAGGATATTCTTGATTAACTCCTAAAACTTCTACTTCTCCTCTTAACCTTCTCCATTTTATATCAGCTTTAGTTTTGACAACAGGAGTTATTCTTTCTAAATTATCTACTCTATCGATTAACTCATCCGAATACTCAGGATCAAAATTTAATTGTTTTTGATAAGAAGTAATATCAATAACATTCTTACCTAAATTCTCAAACTGATCAATTACAGCTAATCTAGCTCCTTCGCCTATTCCCATAAGACTAACTACAGAAGCAACACCAATTGATACTCCTAATATAGTTAAAAAAGATCTTAAAGGATTCGCAATTAATCCGTGAATAGCCATTTTTATTGTAAACCACAATTTTACTAAAAAAGAACCATTTGATTTTTTAGTATTAATTTTCTTCATCTTTACCTCCAGAGTCGCTAGGTAAAATAGTGTCATCTGATTTTATATGTTCACTTGGAAGCATATCATTACTACTACCAGTAATTACTTCTTGTCCTTCTTTCAATCCTTCTTTTATTTCTGCATATTTATTATTCATTAAACCTATTTTTATATTTACAGCTTTTGGTCTACCATTTTTTAATATTTCAACTTGATTTTTACCATCTTGTTCAAAAACTGCTTCAATTGGCACTAAAAGTACATCTTTAGCTTGTCCACCTTTTATATAAGCATTTGCTTGCATCCCTGGTCTAAGCTTAGGACCTCCTTTGACAGCAATATTTACTCTAAACTTTATAATGCCATTTTCTTTTTCTCCTGAAGTAGAAACATATTCAACTTTACCTTCATATGTTTTTCCAGGAATAGCATCAACTGATACTTTTACATCTGCGCCTTTATTAACATTTAAAATATCAATATCATCAATTTGACAAGTCATTTGCATATCATTAGTATTATAGACACTACCTATCAAATCACCAGTATTTATATCTTCTCCTACTTTTCTATAATATTTAGATACAACACCATCTAAAGGAGATTTTATAGTCATAGCTTTAGATTTGCCTTTTAAATCATCTAATTCTTTAGACAATTCTTTAATATTTTCTAATTTTTCTTCAATTAATTCACGAGTATCCTCACCAGACATTGTAATAATAGGTGTTCCTTTTTCAATATATTCCATATTATTTACATGAACCTTAGTTACAATAGCATCTGTAGTACCTAATACATTTTCTTGATTTACAAAAGATTTAACTACACCTTGATTTTTAATATAATGTATTTTATCATCATCTTTTGAGCTATATCCTACGCTCATATTCATATCTTTTTGAACTAATCCAGGGTTTTTTCCTTCTATTATACATTTATATACAAAACCTTTGGAAAATTCTCCATCTTCAGTTTGTTCAGGAGTAGAATTAGAGTTAATCTTTTTTACTTTACCTTCTAAAATTCCACTAAAATAAGGATAAGATAATTTTACTGTATCCCCTACTTTAAAATTAGGAACTTCAGCAGTAGTTAATTTGGCTTCAACGATATATTTAGAATCATCAACCATTTGAGCAATAACCTCTGATTCCTTTATTTCATCACTAGTTTCTAAATCTAGATCTATAATTCTTCCATCTATTGGTGCCTTTATAGAAATACCATTTCTTGGATTGATAGATGTTACTTTCGAAACTGAAAGACCTGTTAAATCAGACAAGCTTTCTTTTTCACTTTTTATCTCATCAGATTTATTTTCTATATTTTTACTAATATCTGAAGATTCTAATCTAATTACAGGCTCACCTTTTTTAACCTCTTGTCCTTCTTTTTTTAAAAGTTCTTTAATAACATAAGTAAAACTTTCACCATTATATCTATTACCAGGAACTTTTAAACTTCCATTATTCGAAGGATTCAAACTTCCTGTAGATTCTACACCAACTTTTATATCTCCTTTTTTTACATTTTCAGTACTATAAATTATTTTATTTTCATTTTCATCAGTGTTTTTAGGAACTAACTCATTATATGCATAAAATCCACCTAAACTAATTAATATAACTACAATTAATATACTGCTAATTTTTTTTAACATTAATTTCCTCCTGTTGTATCTTCTACTTTATAAATTTTTCCATCTAAAATATGAAATATTTTATCACTTTTTAATGCAACATCTCTATTATGAGTTACTTGAATAATTGTCATATTATACTCTTTGTTCAAAAATTTAAAAATGTCAAGTATATTTTGACTAGTTTTTGAATCCAAAGAACCAGTTGGTTCATCAGCCAATATAATAGCAGGCTCCATAGCTATAGCTCTAGCTAAAGCAACTCTTTGTTTTTCACCACCAGATAGTTGTGTTGGTTTATGATCTAATCTATCTCCAAGTCCAACTTTTTTTAAAGCATCTTTAGATTTTTTATTACGTTTTTTTTCAAACATTCCATTATAAATCATTGGAAGTTCTACATTCTCATAAGCTTTTAAATGATTTAATAAATGAAAATGTTGAAATACAAATCCTATATAATTATTTCTAATACTTGAAAGATCTTTATCTTTTAAATCACTTATAAACATATCTTTTAAGTAATATTCTCCTGAAGTCGGTTTATCCAAACATCCTATCATATTTAATAATGTTGATTTCCCAGAACCTGAAGGTCCCATGATAGATACATATTCTCCATTTTCAATTTCTAATGAAATCCCTTTTAAAACTTCTATATCAACAGATCCATTTTTGTAATTTTTTGTAATATTTTCTAACCTTAAAAACGACATAACCCCTCCTACAATTCTCCACTAAATATATTATACTAAAAATTCATTTAGTAAAAATTACAATTTGGTTACAAATAAATTTTTTTATAAAAAAATAACTTGGCAGTTAAAACCAAGTTACAATAGTTAGTTTTTATTTAAAATCTCGTTACAAAATTCAACCGTTGCTTTAGCATCTTTAGCATAATAATCTGCATTTACATATTCAGCATATTCTTCATTTAATATTGCTCCTCCTACAACTATTTTACAATCTAAATTATTTTTATGAATAAATTTGATTGTTTCTTTCATACTTTCGACAGTAGTTGTCATCAAAGCACTTAATCCAACCACTTTAATATTTTGTTTTTTTATTTTTTGTACAATTTTTTCTTTACTAACATCTTTACCTAAATCTATAACATCAAATCCATAATTTTCTAAAAGTATTTTTACAATATTTTTTCCAATATCGTGAATGTCCCCTTTTACAGTAGCCAATATAACTTTACCTTTCGTATATTGTGTTTTCATATCCATTGATGATTTTAATACTTCAAAAGATGCTTTAACTGTTTCAGCAGATCTAATTAATTGTGGTAAAAAAATCTTTTGATCTTCATAATCTTTACCGACTATATCTAAAGCAGTAATTAAATATTTATTAACAATATCCAAAGGTTTATTTTTTTCTAATAAAACTTTAGTAGCCTTTTTAGCATCACCTTTAAATCCTTTAATAACTATTTCTTTTAAATCTTTTATTTCTTTATCTATAGTTTTATTTTTTTTCTTATTTTCAGAATAATTTTCTACATAATTTTCTAAATCATTTTGAGAGCCATTTAATAATTTAAAACTCATTATAGCTTTTCTTATCATCTCATTTGTTGGATCTGTAATAGCAGTATCTAATCCTTTTGTGAAAGCCATAATTAAAAACGTTTGATTAATTAAATCTCTAAACGGAAGTCCAAATGATATATTTGAAGCACCTAAAGTTGTTTTAACATTAAAATTCTCTTTTAAATATTTTATTGCATCTAATATATCATAAACTTGGTCTTGATGAGTGGATACACTTAAAGTTACACAATCTATTAATATATCTCTTTCATTAATCTGATGTTTTTTTGCATTTTTTATAATTTTTTTTGCTAAATTAATTCTTTCATTTCTTCCATTAGGTAAACCATTTTCATCTAAAGTTAACCCAATAATCAAAGCACCGTACTTTTTAGCAATAGGTAAAATCTTTTTAAGAGACTCTTTTTTAGCATTAACAGAATTTATAATAGGTCTACCATTATATACCCTACAAGCTTGATCTAAAGCTTTAATATCTACCGTGTCAATTTGTAAAGGACAATTAGTAATTGACTGAATTTCAGGTATTATTTCTTTATATACTTCCTTTTCATTTATTTTAGGTAAACCAATATTAATATCTAAAATATCTGCTCCAGCGTCTACCTGTTTAATTACTTCTTTTAAAATATAATCATAATCTTTTTTTATAATTGCATCTTTCAATCTTTCTTTTCCTGTTGGATTTATTCTTTCACCTATTATTACTTTTTTATCACCGATTTCTACAACTTTCGAACCACTAGTTACAAAACTAGATTCTATTTTATTTACTTTTATGATATTTTTTCCTTTTAAATCATTTAAAGCTTCAATATATTTATAAGTTGTTCCACAACATCCACCAATTATTGATACTCCATAATCTAAAATCTCTTTTAGATCATTTTTAAATTTATCAACAGGATAATCATAAATTGTTTTTGAATCTTTTATAATAGGCAAACCGGCATTAGGTTGTATCATAACATCAACTTTAGAATATTTAACTAATTCTTTAATTGGTTTTTTTAATTGCTTTGGTCCTAAAGAGCAATTCAGTCCAATACAATCTACATTTAAATTACTTAATGTTATTGCAATACACTTAACATCTGATCCATCAAGTGTTCTTAATTGTTCATCTATAGTCATTGTTACAAATACTTTTAAATTAGAATTTTCTTTTGCAGCTAGTATAGCAGCTTTAGCCTCAAGTAATGATGACATTGTTTCAATTAAAACAATATTAACTTCATTCTTAGCTGCTAAAATTTGTTGTTTAAACATTTCATAGGCTTTATCAAAACTTAAATCTCCAATAGGCTTTAATGCTTTACCTATAGGGCCTATATCTAAAACAACCTCTGCATCAGGACAAGCTCTTTTAGCATTATTTATAGCTTTTGTAACAATATCTTCTACATTATACTTACTTTTTTTTAATTTATAACTATTAGCTCCAAATGTATTTGTAGTAATATAATCAGCACCTGATTCAAAATAACCTTTATGAATTTTTTGAATTGTTTTTTCATGAGTAAAATTCATATCTTCAGGACATTGGCCTAATTTTAATCCTTCTTTTTGTAACATTGTACCCATTGCTCCATCAAATAATTTAACTTTATTAAAATTCATAACAAAATTCCCCTTCTTTTCTAAATTGACAATCTCCTTTTTTAATACAATAATCGCATGTTTTTTTATTATTTAATTTATTTTTATATAATCCAAAAAAAGCTGTTATTGATTTTTGTGGAATCATTAAATTTTCATCATTTAGATAAATCCCTACTTTTTTATTTGCTTCTAAAATATTCAAAATTTTATTTTGTACATTTAATTTTAAATCACCATACCCTGGAGAAAATCTGTTACTTTCAAATAAATTATTTTTATAAGCAATCTTTTTAGTTAACTGATCAGCAATTTTTTCAATATATTCTGTAGCTACAGCATCTAAAATTAATGCTTTAGACATATCACTTATTGTTAACTTTTTAATTTCTCTATCAACACTTTTACCTAGAGTCATACAAAAAATTACTACTCTTTTACTTTCTTTTAAATGTTTAATTAACTTTTTAGAGCTAAATTTAATTTCTGTATTATTTAGCTCTAATTTATTCTCTTTAATATTTTGATTATATATTTTATAGTTGAATTTAATATTACTAATTTTGATAATTTTATCTATCGATATATTAATTTGTTTTTTTACAAATTCATCGATATCATTAGAGTGATAATGTAAATATTTTAAAATTTCTTTTTTATTTAAATTAATATTTTTATCAACCTTAATCATTAATATAACCTCTAATATCTCCAATACTATTTATAATTCTTTTAGCAACATCAGGTCTATTCATAGTATAAATATGAATACCATCTACACCCCAAGCTATTAAATCAATAATCTGTTCAATAGCATAAGCTATACCTGCTTCTTTTAAAGCTTTATCATCATCTTTAAATTTATATAATATCCGCTTAAATTTTTCAGGTAAACTACATTCAGTTAATTCTAAAACTCTTTCAACTTGTCTAAAATTAGTTACCGGGAAAATACCTGCTATCACAGGTATGTCAATATTATATTTATTAAAATTTGCTAAATATTTATAAAAAACATTATTATCAAAAAACAGTTGTGTTATTAAAAAATCTAGGCCATTATCTACTTTATATTTTAAATTTTTTAAATCTTTTTCAAAAGATTTTGATTCCAAATGTTTTTCAGGATAACAAGCTCCACCTATTGAAAAATCTCCTTTATTTTTTATATATTTAACTAGATCTGAAGCATATTTAAAATCATTCTTTATTTTTCCATCTTGGGGTATATCTCCTCTTAATGCCAAAATATTCTGAATGTTTCTGTTTTTAAATTTTTCTAAAATATTATCTATTTCTTCTTTGTTAGAGTCAATGCAAGTTAAATGTGCCAAACCATTAAAACCTCTATTAGATATAAACTCAGCAACATCAATAGTTGTTTTCTTTGTAGTACCTCCTGCCCCATATGTAACAGAAAAAAAATCTGGATCTAGATTTTCTAGGGATTTAATATTTTTATAAATGTTTTCTAAATTATATTCTTTCTTTGGGGGAAACACCTCAAATGAAATTGCAGTTTCATTTTTCTCTAAAATATCTTTAATTTTCATATAGCCTCCTTTAAACAAATAAAAAAACCTCTTTCTACGATGAAAAAGGTTTTGAACAAATTTCATCTATCTGGATTTAGCACCACACATTACTGTAGGTTGCCGGATATCATAGGGCCAGTCCCTCCATCACTCTTGATGAATATATTTAATTTTATAAAATTATATGAATTAAATAGGCTTTTGTCAAGAAAAAAATTATATTTCAATATCAGATTTACGTAATCTTTCATCATCTCTAAATATTTTTCGTGTTCTTCTTTCTAATTTTCTTCTAGAAAGCCATACTTGTTTACCGCATCCATCGCATTCTATTCTAAAATCTGCTCCCATTCTTACAATAGTAAATTCTTTAGATCCACATGGATGAGGCTTTTTCAAAACAATTTTATCTCCTTTTTTAAATTTTAATGGCATAATACCTCCTATCCAATTTGTATTGTACTATCAACAGCTAGTGTATTATCAACTATAGAATACATATTTGTAACAGATCCTACTTTTAAATTATCTGGATCTATATCTAAAAAATCTAAACAAGTACCACAAGTTAAAATTTCAACACCTTTATTTTCTAGTATTTTTAAATCCTCAATTACTTTAGAGTCGCCAGTAGTCAATTTAACACCATTATTTACAAACATTAATACTTTAGGATATTCATCCATTTGAGTCAAAGTATAAATATAACCATTTATTAAAACTTCACCTAATTGATCATTACCTTTACCCATTTTATTATTAGTAAACAAAATAGATTTTTGTGATATATTTTTATTATCTTCTTTTTTTTCAGTTTTAATTCCTTCTTCATTATAAATAATTATTTTATAATCTTCTTTTAATTTTTTAGTTTCATATTTATAACCTAATTTTTTAACTAATTTCTCTAAATTAGTCAAAGCTATTTTATTATCTACAACTGTTTCTAAAATATCATCTGATAAATCTTTTAAAGCATCTTTAGTTTTTAATACTGGTTTAGGACAACTTAAGCCTTTAGCATTAATTTTCACATTTCCCTCCTATAATCTATAAATAATAATTAATTAAATAAAGCAATATGTTATTATGATAATAAACTCTACCAATTTTAGAATTATTAATTAAATTTTTAATCCCTATATCTACTCCTAAAGATTCTAATAAAACTACAATAGCCATAAAAACCATTATTAATATATTACTTTTGATAAAAGCAAATAAAAGACCGCCAAATTGATTAATTCCTTTTAAACCTGGTAATTGAAATAATTGATTAATAACAAGACCTATTATCTTTATAATCAATAAAAGTAATACAAACAAAACAATAAAGGCAACTAGATGAACTATAGCCTCTACAATTATTTTAGATAAAGTCTCATCTAAGTTTGTCATTTTAGATAAATCATTATTTATCATTAATTGATTAAATTTTGTTTCTAAAGTACTAGGTAAATTTAGTTCTTTTAAAAAATTATCATCTTTAATTTTAGATATAATTTCTTGGTCATCAATATAAGTATTTTGTATTTTTAAAGCCATATTATTTTGTAAATTTTTTACCCAATCTACATTTTTTAAAAGTAATTCACTAAATTTTTTAAAATATCTTTTAGTTAAAAAAAACGAAACAATAATACCACCTAAGTCAAAAATTGACAAAATCAAACCTTTTTTCCATCCGAAAAATAAATTAATTATTATAAATATTATAATAATTATATCTAGAGTATTAACCATTTTACTACTTATTAAGATTAATAAGTAGTTTCACCTCCTAATAATCAATAAATTAATTTATAAATATAAATATGACTTTTGGTATTAACCATTATATTGTTTTCTTTTAATATTTTAATATTTAAAATTTCTTTATCTAAATTACTTATCATTTTTATACTATATTTTTTATCTAAAATACTTATTTTTTCTTTATTATAAATTAAAATATCTTCATTAATCTTTTCTATTCCTTTTAAATTACTAATTGGTAAATCTACACTATCCAATATAACACCATTATCATCTAAAACTTTTAAAATGTCAACACTTTTATCATTTTTATTATTAGTTGTTATATAAAACTTTTCATCTTTATATATTTTTTTAATAGAATTTTCAAATTTTTTTTCCCATAAAATATTATCTTTTTTATCAATTTTTAATAATTTATGATTATTATTTAAATATATTTGATCATTTTCAATAATATTATTATAAAAAATATTATCTCTAATATTTTTATTAGATATGATTTCAAAATTCAAATCCATTTTTAGTATTTTTGTATAATAATAGTCATTATTATCTTCTAATGATAAAAAATAAATATATTTATTACTATAATTTATATCTAAAATATTATTAAAATCTAATTTTTTTTCAGTTTTAATAGTTAACTTGTTATCTAAATATATTAGATTATTATCATTATTTATAAATATAAATTTAGAATCTGAAAAATAAATTACTTCCTTTAAACCACCTAAACTATAAATCTTAGCTTCTATATTGCCTTTACTATCTAATTTATAAATATCTCCTAAACTAGCATCCAAAACATATATTTTTTCATTTTTACTAAAAACTCTTAAATCTTGACCATTTATTTCTTTAGCCCAAACTTTTTCCAAATTATCATCTCTATAAATCAATTTAGAATTTTGAATACTAATTATCTTATTATTTAAAATAAAAAAAGTCTTAGTATAATTAAAACTATCCTTTTTTTGACTAAATATTTCCTCTAGCTTTATTTCACCAAAGGAAATATTAGGTTTTAATTTATTATAAATACTTTTATAATTAAAAACTATTAGTATTATAATTATTAAAAATATAATTGAAATTAAATTATACCCATTTTTCTTCAATCGATACATAGCTTATACCTACAATCTATTCTTAGGTGGTCTTGGACCATAATATTGATAAAAATAACATCTAATCTTACCATTATATAATTTTCTATTTTTAGTAGCTTTTTTACCATAAACTTCTTCAAAAGAATCAAAAGAAGTAAATATATATTTAGACCAAGTCTCTAACTGACTCCCTTTTTCTCCTAATAACTGATTAATATGTTTTGCTTCTTCATATGTGCCTAATCTTTCACCATATGGTGGGTTAGTTATTAAATAACCATATTTTTTGTCTATTTCAAAATCTTTTAGCTCTTGACATTTAAAATCAATACATTCTAAAACATTAGCTCTTTTAGCATTAGATTTTGCTATATCAATAACTTCATTATCTCTATCATATCCTTTTAAATAAACATCCCGATCAACTTGTTTTTCTCTAGCTTTTTCTTTCTGTTCTTCGATTAATTTATCAGAAATCAAATCCCAATTTTCAAAATCAAATTCTCTATTTAAACCTGGAGCTATATTTTTAGCATACATTGCTGCTTCAATTAATATTGTTCCTGTACCACATAAAGGATCTATTAATGGTATTTTAGCTTTCCATCTTGCAATTTGTAATAAACTAGCTGCAAGAGTCTCACGAAGAGGAGCCTCGTTTTTTTCTAATCTATATCCTCTTTTATGTAACCCTTCTCCAGTTGTATTTAATCTTACTGACACTTTGTCTTTATATATATCTACTAAAATTTCATAATTGTTATCTGTTTCATCAAACCAATCACAATTATATTTAGTTTTTAATTTATCTACTACAGCTTTTTTACCAATAGATTGTATTGATGGAACATTGTGAAGTTTTGATTTTACCGAGTTTCCTAAAACAGGAAATTTATCATCCTTATTAATTAAATCTTGCCAAGGAAGTTCATAAATTCTTTCATATAACGTATCAAACTCATATGCTTTAAATTCATCTAGAATTATATATATTTTAGAAGCAGTTCTAAGCCATAAATTTGCTTTAACAATATCTTCTTTTGTCCCATCAAAATAAACTTTTCCATTTTCTACTTTGATATTTTCAAAACCTAATTTCTTTACCTCTCTCTTTGTAATACCCTCTATACCAAATGCTGTTGTTGCTAAAAGTCTAAATTTTTTCATTTTACTCCTTTATATTTTTATTAATAACATCTTTTAATTTTTTATAGTCGATTGGTTTAGAAATATAATCATCAAAACCATAACTTTTTAAATAATTAGATTCATTTCTAAATATTTCATCTGATGTTGCTACTATAGGGACATCTTTTTTTTCATTAGACTCTATAGTATCTAAAAAATTAAACCCATTGACTTTTTCAGACATTATATCTACTATCACAATATCTGGATTTATTTCATAATATAATACTAATCCTTCTTGACCATCTTTGGCCTTTTTAAATATAAAATCTTCTTTGAATTTAAATTTAAGAAAGTAATCAAAAATATCGTTAATACCTACAAATAAAACTTTAATTTTAGATTCTTTTTGTACAGTAGTTTTTTCAATATTACTATTAACATTTTTAAGAGGCAAATCAATACTTACTGTTGTTCCATTTTGCAATTTAGATTGTATATGTAATGTTCCATTTAATAATTCAATAAGCTTTTTAGAAATTGATAACCCTAAACCTACTTTATCAAATAAATTTGATTTATTATCTAATTTGGTAAATCTTTTAGTAATATAATTTATTTTTTCTTCTGGTATACCTATACCAGTATCTTTTATTATAATTTTTATAATAGATCTATCTATTCCTTTATTTATCAAAATCACATCTAAAATAATCGAACCATTAAAAGTAAAATCAAAAGCATTATCTAAAATATTTTTTATTATTTGTCGGATTTTATCTTGGTCGCCTATATATTTATCATCCAATTTTGTTGATATATTAGTATTAAAAGAAATATTTCTATTTTTACTTAAAATAGTATATTCTTTTTTTATAGAATTAAAAAATCCTATTATATCAAATTTTTCATCTTTTTTTGTAGGTTTTATCTCATTTATTTTATTAAAAAACAAAATTTTATTCATATCATTTATTGAATTAATTGATAATTTTTCAAGCATTTCAATAGATTCTTTATAAGAATCAAAAACTTTCTGAGCTTTTAAAAATTTAACTAAATCTTTTGTATTTTTTTCTCTTCTTTGAATCTTATGTAATGAATTAGTATAATAAAAGTCTTTTTCTCTTTGAATATCTTCTAATATTTTAATTTTTTCATTTAATCCTTCAATAATATTATTTTTTTGTTCAATTTTAAATGTTTCTTCTAAATTATCAAATTCAATAATTATATGAAAATTACAATCTTTTTGACTACACGGAAGTGCTATTTGTAAAATATCTTTATTATTTTTATTATAATTAGATTTGAAATTATTTATTTTTATTTGACTCACATCACTATTTAGTTTAGCTTTTTCATAAGAACATTTTTTACAAGGCTTATCTCTATTATGAAAAACTCGAAAGCATTTATTATTTAAACTTATATCAACATTATCTTTTATAACTTTATTAGCAAACAAAACATTAAATTCATTATCAATAAAATAAACTGGATTATCTGAATTAATATATTTTTCACTTATGTTTTTAACAACTTCTTTTTTATTTGTTTCCATTATGCCTCCTAAAATATTTCCTGGGAAAAAAAATATGATGCATATGCATCATATTTCAATTCGTCCGGCAAAGGCTTTATTTAAAGTCATTTCATCAGTATACTCTAAATTACCACCTATAGGTATACCGTGAGCTAACCTAGTAACTTTCACATCAGAAAATTTGAGTAATTTAGCAATATACATAGATGTTGCTTCTCCCTCAACAGTGGGATTAGTTGCTATAATAATCTCATTTATTTGATTATCTCTTACTCTTTGAATTAATTCATTTAGCTTTATATCATCCGGTCCAATATCATCCATTGGAGAAATATGTCCATGCAATACATGATAAACCCCATCAAATTCATTTGTCCGTTCAATTACTTGAATATCTTTTGGCTTTTCAACAACACAAATAATTGAATGATCTTTTTTGTTATCTTTACAAATCGGACATTTATCTTTTTCTGATAAATTAAAACAAATTTCACAAAATTTTATTTTTTGTTTTGTTTCAATAATAGCTTCAGCTAACTTGTTAGCGTCTTTTTTCTCTGTTTCTATAATGTGAAATGCTAACTTTTCAGCTGTTTTATTACCAATACCAGGTAATTTTGAAAACTCATTAATAAGTTTTTGAATCGGTCCTGCAAAACTTTTCATTATAATCCTGGAATATTCATTCCACCTGTTAATTTACCCATTGTTTTTTGACTATCTTCTTTTGCCTTTTCCATAGCAGAATTAATTGAAGCAATAACTAAATCTTCTAACATTTCTATTTCATCTCTATCAACAATAGCTTCATCTAAGTTAATATCTAAAACCTCATTTTTACCATTAACAGTAACTTCAATTGCTCCGCCACCAGCTGTAGCTGTATATTCTTTGTCTTCCAATTCTTTTTGCATTTTTTCCATATCTTTTTGCATTTTTTTAACTTGTTTCATCATATTACCCATATTTCCAGGCATTTTCTTTCTTCCCATATTATAGCCTCCATTCATTTTCTACTTACATTTTTATTATAACATATTATTACTTTATGTCTAACTTATTTGAATAATCATTAAAATAATCTAATATAATTTTTTTGTTTGACTTACTTTTTTTTTTATTATTTTTTATATCTGTCTTTCTTTCTTTTTTATAAGTTACATCAATTGTTAAATTTGTCATATATACTTTTTTTAATACATTTTCTATTGTCTCTTTATTTTGATTTTTTAAAATATTATCTCCATGAAACTTATATTCTTTATTATAATATAATATTATTTTATTACCATTTACATTAATAGGTTTTCCTTCTACTAAAAATGCATAAACTTTAATTCTAACCTTTTTTAATATTTGTAAAACTTCTTGCCATTTATCTAAAACTTTTTTTATACTTATATTGCTTTTAGATGATTTATCAATATAACTTGATATTTCATCATTTGATTTTAATTTCTTATTTTGATTTTTAGAATTAGTTTTTTTATTCTTATCTTTTTTATTAGTTGATTTTTCTTTATCAAAATTTTTAACACCTTGAATTTCTATTTTTTCTATTTTATCACTTAATTTATTTATTTGGCTAATTATAGATTCTTTAGATAAATCATATTCTTTTTTAAATATCTTAATTATAGTTACCTCAAAAAGTACCTTAGTATGTGTAGCCCATTTAATTTTGTTATTAAGATCTACAAATAATTGAATAATTCGATTTATTTCTATTAATTCTAATTTTTCATCAAAAGATTTTAAAGATTTTATTTCATCATTAGAAATATCTAATAAATTTTTAGAGTTTTTATGAATCTTTATAATCATAAGATTTCTAAAATGATTAATTATTATATCAATAAATTGTTTTAAATCTTTACCTTCATCATTAATAGAATTTATTAAATCAATAGCTAATGATAAATCATCATCTATTATAGCTTGTGTAAAATCATTTAAAATCTTTTTAGGTACTAAACCTAAAATATTAGCTACTAAGCTAGAAGTTAGTTTTTCATGTGTAGAAATACACTTTTCTAATATACTCAATGCATCTCTTACAGAGCCTTCAGACTTAGAAACTATTAAATTTAAAGCTTTTATATCATATTCTATATCTATTTTATCTAAAATCTCTTCTAATCTATTACTTATTTTTTCAAAAGAAACTCTCTTTAAATCATATCTTTGACATCTAGATAATATAGTCTCTGGTATTTTATTAGGTTCAGTTGTTGCTAATAGAAAAAGTACATATTCTGGAGGCTCTTCTAAAGTTTTTAAAAGAGCATTAAAAGCTCCTTTAGATAACATATGTACCTCATCAATAATATATACTTTGTATTTCCCTTTAGAAGGAGGGAATTTAACATTTTCTTTTATTTCTCTTACGTCATCTACACCATTATTACTTGCAGCATCCATTTCAATTATATCCATAGAGGAATTTTGCAAAAAGCTTTTACATATTTCACATTCATTACATGGTTCGGTAGTATCTTTTGATTGACAATTGACACTTCTTGCAAAAATTTTAGCAATAGTAGTTTTTCCTGTACCTCTTATTCCTGTAAATAAATATGCATGACCAAAATTATTATTTTTTATTTGATTTTTTATTGTATCTACAACACTATCTTGTCCAATAACTTCATCAAAAGTTAAAGGTCTAAATTTTCTATATAACGCTAAGTGTCTCATATAATCCTTTCTTTGATTTAAAAAAAGATTAGCAAAAGCTAATCTTATGTTTTATGTATAATGTGCAT
>JBNJDJ010000033.1:0-20409 GCA_051744845.1 Bacillota bacterium | reverse complement strand
TTTAAATAAATTACTGGATAATATAGGGACAAATTTAGGAAATCTTATGGAAGAATTGTTTGATTTTGATTAAATATTAGAAATATAGGGTATTAAATATGAATTTTATTTGGAAGATTTTTTTGAACAATAAAAAATACTTTAGGAATAATTCATTTTTTATGTTTTAGCAATAGCATTAATGGTATATTATACTTAAGAAACATATAGTAATTTTCCTAAGGAATTTAAACCTAGTCATTTTTATAAATTCAAATCATTTTTTTACTAAGCATTAGGGTTTTATATTATGAATTAAGTGGATATGGAAAAAAATAAGTTTTTTATTATAGAAACAGAAGCACAGAGTAATATTGCAGATATTGTAGCTACATTATGTAATTTAATGATGATTTATATTGTATATATTATTCGGAATATATCTAATCTTCCAGGTGTTTTTCATATGGATATTTCTCATTCTGTTATAATTTGGGGAGTTTATTGATAGAGAAGATTTTTATATTTTCAATATTAAAAAGTAATAGAGTTTAATATAATGTTAGTTATTGTTGAGTAACTGAGAGAATATATTTAAATTTTATATGTGTAAAATATTTAATATAACAGAATTATTTTTAATCCCAAAATTGTAAAAGCTCCATTCTTAGGTTGAAACTGCTTGTTTACTAAGTTTACAGTATAAATATTAATAACTTCGAACCAGTAGGATAGGGGTTCGAGTTCCTTATGGTGCGCCAGAAAAAAAGGTCTAATAAACGTTTAAATTTAAATGTTTGCTAGACTTTTTATTTTGCAAAATTGCATATTTTTAGTTATTTTTTCTCTTTAAATATCGATTTTTCTAAATCTAAAGCTACCTTTTTATTGGCTTTTTTTAGATGATGTAATAAACCCTAATAGTTGTGTTTGCATCTGAGTGGCCAAGTCTTTCTGATATCAGTAACTTTTCTACTCATTAAATTATCTGCAGTATAATTAAGTGATTTTTAATGTAAAGTTTTTTTGGGGGATTATCAAACTTTATAAAACATTTACTTTATTAAATAGAATAAATTGATCTAAGTAAAGAACTAATACGATTTCTTTGCCTAATTGAATAATAAAGTATATACTTGAAATAAATAAAGTCAGGAGGATATTTATGGAAAAATTATTAGAAAACTACAAACTCAAAAATTTAAATTTAAGAAATAGAATTGTAATGCCACCAATGTGTATGTATATGGCTAAAGAAGGATATGTTAATTCGTTTCATATTCAACATTACACTACTAGAGCTATCGGAGGGGTAGGATTTATAATTGTTGAAGCTACAGCTGTTTCAGAAGAAGGTAGGATTACTGACGATGATTTAGGAATATGGTCAGATAAGCATGTTAAAAATCTAAAAAAGTTAGTAGAAAATGTAAAAAATAATAAAGCAATGGTAGCTTTGCAATTAGCACATGCTGGTAGGAAAAGTGATGTAAAAGATTCAACTCCGATTTCTTCAAGTGAGATAAAGTTTTCAGATGATTATAAGAAACCTAAGTTAATGACGATTAAAGAGATTAAAAAGATAGTGAAAAAATTTAAAAATGCAGCAAGAAGAGCTAATGAAGCTGGATTTGATGCAATAGAGATTCATGGAGCTCATGGTTATTTGATTAATCAATTTTTATCTCCTTTAACTAATAAAAGAAAAGATATTTATGGAGGCGGTATTAAAAATAGAATTAGATTTTTAAAAGAAATAATAACTGAAGTAAAAAAAGTATGGCCAAAAGAAAAAGTAATAATTTTAAGACTTTCTGCTAATGAATATCATTCCAATGGGAATAGTATCAAAGACATTTTAAATATAGTCAACATGGCAAAAGAAAATGGCATTGATTTAATCAATGTAAGTAGTGGAGGGGTTATTAACACCAGTGTTGATGCTTATCCAGGATATCAAATACCATTTTCAGAGATAATAAAAAAAGAAACTAATATGTCTACTATTGCTGGTGGATTAATTACTGATGAAAAGCAAGGTGAAGAAATAATTGCCAATAATAGAGGTGATTTAGTCTATTATGGAAGAAAATTATTGCGTTCACCTTATTTTCCTTTAAAAGTTAGTGCAAACATAGAGAGAAAAGGGATAATTCCAAAATCATATGAAAAAGCTTTTTAAATCATAGAAAAATATTTAATTGGCCATATTAATTACTGAACTATAAAACATTAATTTTTAAATTTTTTTAATTAAATCATAGGAAGACTATTTTTCAAAATTAAAAATTATATGTTTTAAAGAAGATTCAATGGGTAAATTAAAAATATCACACTTATATATAGATCAATTGAAAGGGGATGGAATTATGAAAATGATAATTACAGGAAGACATATGACAGTAGGAGAAGATATTGCAGAATATGCAAAAGGGAAAATCGCTAAATTTGATAAATATTTTAACTCTGAGATAAAAGCAAATTTAACTTTTTCGTATAGAGGTGAAGAGCAAATTTTTGAACTAACAATTCCGATGAAAGGTGGTGTGGTTTTAAGAGCAGAAGATTCAGATAGAGATATGAGAGTAGCAATAGACTCTGTAGTAGATAAGATTGCAAGACAAATAAGAAAGTATAAAAATAAATTACAAAAAAGATATCGTTCTGAAGAAACAATTAGATTTGAAAACCCTTTTGATGAAGAAAAAGAAAAAAAGGAAGAGGAACAAATAAAAATTGTTAAATCAAAAAGATTTGGAATAAAGCCAATGTTTCCTAAAGAAGCAGCAATGCAAATGGAATTAATTGGACATGACTTTTTCGTATTTCTTAATGCAGATACAGATGAAGTAAATGTAATTTATTCAAGAAAAGATGGTGACTTTGGATTAATTGAACCATATTTATAAAATATAGGCTACTTAAGTGTAGCCTTTTTTTAATAAAAATAATAATTTATATTTAAAGTACCTTTAAAAAATTTCTCAAATAATGTATAATAAATATAAGGTGATTAAAGGAGACGTGTAATGTTTATAGAGGGTATAATTTTAGGATTAATTATAGGAATTATTAGAAATGGTAGAATTTCAAACTTATTTGATTTAAATTTTAATGGATGGTATTTAATTTTATTAGGTTTTTTTATTCAGTACACCCCTATGATCTTAAATATACTTAAAATTGATTTTTTAAGTTATAAATATTTTTTAATTACAGGAAATTTATTAATTTTAATAGTTTTATTAATTAATTATAAAATTAGTGGTAGTTTAATAATTATGTTTGGAGGAATCTTAAATTTATTAGGCTATGCATTGAATAATTTTAAAATGCCAATTATAAAAAACGCAGCATCTGATAAATTAATTACAGGTATTGAAAGTGGTAAAATAATCACTTTTAAATTAATAGATAATTTAAATACAAGTACACACTTTTTAGGCAAAATAATTAAATTGCCTGACTTTTACCCTTTACTTGATTTTATAAGTATAGGAGATATTGTTATGACAATAGGTATTGTATTTTTAGTTTCAAATGAAATGAAGAAGGTATATTTTCAAAGGAAAAGTTCTATGTTAAGGTTTCCTTATAATTAAATTGTATCTGCTTAAGTTTTGAATAAATTAAATGCTAGGTATCTAGCATTTTTTAGTTGAAAGAAAGGAATGAAATGAGTATATTTAAAAAGGTTTTGAGTAAAGTTTTTGGTAGTTTTAATGATAGAGAAATTAAAAGAATCTCTACTATTGCAGATGATATTGAAAAATTAGATGAAAAAATGCAAACTTTAAGTGATAAGGAACTTAAAAATAAAACAAAAGAGTTTATAGAAAGATTAAATAATGGAGAAACATTAGATGATTTATTAGTAGAAGCTTATGCTGTAGTTAGAGAAGCCGCTGATAGAGTATTAAATATGAAACACTATCATGTTCAATTAATTGGTGGAATAATTTTACACAACGGAAGAATAGCTGAAATGAAAACAGGTGAAGGAAAAACTTTAGTTGCTACATTGCCTGTTTATTTAAATGCATTAACTAAAAAAGGTGTACATGTTGTAACAGTTAATGATTACTTAGCTGAACGTGATAAAGAGTGGATGGGAAAAGTTTATGAATTCTTAGGTTTATCAGTTGGATGTATAGTAAGTGGTATGAAAAAATCTAAAAGAAAAAAAGCTTATAATTCTGATGTTACTTATGGAACAAATAATGAATTTGGTTTTGATTATATTAGAGATAATATGGTTGTATATGAAGAACAAAAAGTACAAAGAGGATTTAATTTTGCTATCATTGATGAGGTAGACTCTACTTTAATAGATGAAGCTAGAACTCCTTTAATAATTTCTGGAGCAGGATCAAAGTCTACTAATTTATACCATAAAGCTGATCAGTTTGTAAAAGGCTTAGTTAGAGAAAAAGATTTTACAATTGATGAAAAAGCTAAATCTGTTGTTTTAACTGATGATTCAGGAATTGTAAAAGCTGAGAAATATTTTGGTGTTAAAAATTTAAGTGACCCTGAAAATATGGAAATTAATCATCATATAAATCAAGCATTAAAAGCTAGAAACATTATGAAAAGAGATAGTGACTATGTAGTAAAAGACGGTCAAGTAATGATTGTAGATGAATTTACAGGACGTTTAATGGAAGGTAGAAGATATTCAAATGGATTACATCAAGCTATTGAAGCGAAAGAAGGTCTAAATGTAAGAAAAGAAAGTCAGACTTTGGCAACTATCACCGTTCAGAATTTCTTTAGAATGTATAATAAATTGTCAGGAATGACAGGTACTGCTAAAACAGAACAAGAAGAATTTGAACATATATATGGTATGGATGTAGTAGTTGTACCTACTAATGAACCGGTAATTAGAGATGATAAAGAAGATGTTATTTATAGTTCTTTAAAAGGTAAATTTAGGGCAATTGTAGAGGATATTAAAAAGTGTTATGAAAAAGGACAACCTGTATTAGTAGGAACTATAACTATAGAAATATCTGAATATATATCTAAACTTTTGAAAAAAGAAGGAATTAAACACGAAGTATTAAATGCAAAACATCATGAAAGAGAAGCAGAAATAGTTGCACAAGCCGGGAGATTAAATTCTATTACTATTGCTACTAATATGGCAGGACGTGGGACGGATATTGTTCTAGGTGGTAATCCTGAGTTTATGGCTAAAAAAGAAATGGCAAAAGAAGGTTATGACGATTATATATTATCAAAAGTAACTTCTCCTTTAAAATACGATGACCAAGATATAAAAGATGCTAAAGAGGTTTATAAAAAAATATTTAAAAAATATAAAGATAGATTTAGTAAAGAAAAGAAAGAAGTAATTAATGCTGGCGGTCTTCATATAATAGGGACTGAAAGACATGAGTCTAGACGTATTGATAATCAGTTAAGAGGTAGAGCTGGTAGACAAGGAGATATAGGTTCATCACAATTTTTCATCTCTTTTGAAGATGATTTATTAAGATTATTTGTAAGCGATAAAATTAAAAAAATGGTACAAAATTTAGGAATGGATGAAGATACACCGATTGAAGCTTCTATTTTATCTAATTCAATTGAAAAAGCTCAGAAAAAAGTCGAAAGTAGAAACTTTAGCATTCGTAAGCATGTATTACAATATGACGATGTAATTAATAAACAAAGAGAAATCATTTATGAACAAAGAGATAAAGTATTAAAAGGAGATAATTTAGAGAATCATATTCAAAATATGTTAAGAAAAGTTATTGAAAAAGCAGTAAATATGCATACAGTTGGTTCAGAATATCCTGAAGATTGGAGATTAGAAGATTTAGATTTATATCTTCACTCGCTTAGTCTTCCAAGAGGATTAGTAAAAAAAGATGACTTTGATATAACTAAACAGATTCTTATTGACGATATATTTGATAAAGCTTTAGAAAAATATAAAGAAAAAGAAGAAGAATTTGGATCTGAAAAAATGCGTGAATTAGAACGCCAAATACTTATTAGAGTAGTAGATAATAAATGGGTTGATCATATTGATGCAATGGACCAATTAAAACAAGGTATTGGACTTAGAGCAATAGGACAACAAGATCCAGTTGTTGCATATAAAAAAGAAGGTTTCGATATGTTTGATGAAATGATTGAAAACATTCAAAAAGACACTATCAAATACTTATATGGAGCATCAATTGAAACAAATGTTAAAAGAGAAAAAGTAGCAGTAGTATCAGATGCAATAAAAAAAGATTCAGATAAAACTTTAAGTGAAAGTACTAATAATGGAAAAGAATCTTCTAAACAAAAGACATTTGAAAGAGATTCTAAAAAGGTTGGAAGAAATGACCCTTGTCCATGTGGAAGTGGTAAAAAGTATAAACATTGTTGTGGAAGAAGGTAGATAAAATGGCTAAAAAAATAAAAAAAATATATAAAAAATTAGACAATATTGATAAAAATATTAAAGATATACGGAGTTCTCTTTGACTTAGAAGGTTTAAAAGACAAGTATGAAAAACTTAAAAAAAAGATGATTAAACCTGGCTTTTGGGATGATAATAAAAAGGCTACAAAAGTTTCTAAAAAGTCTAAGAATATAAAAAGAAAAATTGATAAGTTTAACAGTATAAAAGAGAGTTTAGATGAATTATACTTTTATTGTGAAATGGCTATGGATGAATCAAACAATGAAATGTATGAAGAAATATCAAACCAATATAAATCACTAAAAAAAGAAGTTGAAAATATGAAATTAGAGGTTTTACTAGATGGAGAGTATGACCATTTAAATGCTATATTGGATATTAATTCAGGAAGTGGTGGTCTAGACGCACAAGAATGGGCAGAAATGCTTTTGAAAATGTATACAAAATGGGCAGAAAAAAATGGTTTTGATGTTGAAATTTTAGATTTAATCAAAGATAGACAAGGTGGAGTTAAATCTGTACAAATAAAAATAATAGGTCAAAATGTAACAGGTTTTTTAAAATCTGAAAAAGGTGTTCATCGTTTAGTAAGAATTTCACCATTTGATTCATCTGGTAAAAGACATACTTCATTTGCCTCAGTTGATGTAATGCCAGAAATTGACGATACAGTTGATATTGAAATTGATCAATCCAATTTAAAGATAGATACTTATAGAGCATCAGGAGCTGGAGGTCAGCATGTAAATACAACTGATTCTGCAGTTAGAATAACTCATATTCCTACAGGAGTTGTAGTTCAATGTCAAAATCAAAGGTCTCAACTAGCTAATAAAAAATTAGCTATGAATATGTTAAAATCCAAATTAATAAGTTTAAAAGAACAAGAACAAAAAGAAAAAATTGAAGATCTTATGGGAGATTATTCTCAAATAACTTGGGGTAGTCAAATTAGATCATATGTATTTCACCCTTATCAAATGGTCAAAGATCATAGAACTAATTTTGAAAAAGGTGATGTAGATAAAGTAATGGATGGTGAAATTGACGAATTTATAAATGAATATTTAAAACAATCTTAAGATTGAAAGGAGATAAATGAAACAAATTATAAATCAATTGAGTAAAGAGTTAAAAATAGATAAGTCTCAAGTTAAAAGTACTATAAAATTAATTGATGAAGGTAATACAATACCTTTTATAGCAAGATATAGAAAAGAAATGACTGGTGGGCTTAGTGATGTAATTTTAAGAAAATTAAATAATAGATTAGAGTATTTAAGAAATTTAGAAGAAGAAAAGAAAAATGTAATAAAAAAAATAGATGACCAAGATAAGTTGACTCCTAAACTAAAAAAGAAGATACTTAATGCTAAAACAAAACAACAAGTAACTGATTTATATAGACCGTATAAAAAGAAAAGAAAAACAAGAGCTAGTAAAGCAATTGACAAAGGTTTAAAGCCTTTAAGTGATTTGATTTTAAAACAAAATATTTTTGAAGGTAATATTGAAAAGTATGCTAAAAAGTATTTAGATGAACAAAAGGATTTAAATACAGTTGAAGATGTATTAAAGGGAGCTAATGACATAATAGCTGAAGTAGTTTCGGATGATCCTAATTATAGAAAATATATAAGATCATTTGTTAGAAGATATGGTGTTTTAAAAACAGAAGTTAAAAATAAAGAACAAGATGAAAAAGATGTTTATAAAATTTATTATGATTATAAGCAAAAATTAAAAGAGATCCCTGAACATAGAATATTAGCTATTGATAGAGCAGAAGATGAAAAAATAATTAGAGTAAAAATATTAGTAGATGAAGAAAGTATATTAGATTATTTATATAATAAAGTTATTACAGATAAAAAGTCTATCTTTTCAGATTTAATTAAAGAAGCTATTGATGATAGTTTTTCTAGATTGATTTTTCCATCTGTTGAAAGAACTATGCGCAGTTGGCTTACTGAAAAAGCACAAAAAAATGCAATAGAAGTTTTTTCAAATAATACAAAATCACTTTTAATGATACCACCAGTTGAAGGTATGAAAGTATTAGCTATTGATCCTAGTTATAGGACTGGTTGTAAAGTAGTAGCATTAGATAAATTTGGGAAATTACTAGATTATACAACTATTTATCCTAATCCACCACAAAATGAAAAAGAAAAATCTAAGAAAGTGCTAAAAGATTTAATTGATAAATACAATATTGATATTATACCAATAGGAAATGGTACAGCTTCAAGAGAAACAGCTTTACTTGTAGGAAATATCATAAAAGATTTAGATAGAGAAATATATTATACAATAGTTAGTGAAGATGGAGCATCAGTATATTCGGCTTCAAAAGTAGCTCAAAAAGAATTTCCAGATATTAATGTATCTATTAGAGGAGCAATATCAATAGGAAGAAGGCTTCAAGATCCATTAGCTGAACTAGTTAAAATAGATCCTATGAGTATAGGAGTAGGTCAATATCAACACGACTTAAATAAAAAAGAACTAAGAGGTGCATTAAAAGGAGTAATTGAAGACTGTGTAAATAAAGTAGGGGTAGATTTAAATACCGCTTCACCTACTCTTTTAAAATATATTTCTGGAATAAGTAGTTCTGTTAGTCAAAATATAGTTAAATTTAGACAAGAAAATTCTAAATTTACTAAAAGAAGTGAACTCAAAGAAGTAAGTAGGTTAGGTCCTAAAACATATAAACAATGTGCAGGTTTTTTAAGAATAAGAAAAGCTAAAAATGTATTGGATAATACTGGAGTACATCCTGAAAGTTATAAATCGACAAAGAAAATGTTAAAATTACTTGAATATTCTTTAGATGATGTTAAAAATAAAAATTTAGATAAAATTAATGTAAAGATAAAAGAGTTTGGTGGATATAAAAAATTATCTGATAAATTAGATGTTGGCCTACCAACTTTAAAAGATATAGTAAAAGAACTTTTAAAACCTGGAAGAGATCCAAGAGAAGAAATGCCTAAACCGGTTTTTAAAAGTGAAGTATTAACAATTGAAGATTTAAAAAAGGATATGGTTTTAAAAGGTACAGTTAGAAATGTAGTTAATTTTGGATGTTTTGTAGATATAGGGATAAAACAAGATGGATTAGTTCATATCTCACAGTTAAGTGATTCTTATGTTAATGATCCACAAGATATTGTATCAGTCGGAGATATTGTTGATGTTAAAATTATAGATGTAGATATTGATAGACAAAGAATCCAATTAAGTATGAAAAACATATAAAAGTCTTTTAGGAGGAAAAATGATTTTATTAAAAAATGCTAAGATCTATACTATGGATGGAAAAACTTTAGAAAAAGGTAGTATATTAATTGGGAATGGTAAGATATTAGAAGTGGATAAATCTATTGAAAAAAAAGCGTCTTATGATGTTTATGATATGGCTGGGAAAGTTATTACTCCAGGCTTGATCGATGCTCATTGTCATTTAGGTCTTTTTGAAGATGCTATTGGTTTTGAAGGTTCAGATGGAAATGAAATATCTGATCCAATAATGCCTCAATTAAGAGCTATTGATGGTATTAATCCAAGGGATAAAACATTTGATGAAGCTGTAGAAGGTGGAGTTACAACAGTATCATCAGGTCCAGGAAGTGCAAATATAGTTGGAGGACAATTTGCAATTTTAAAAACCTATGGAAATAGAATCGATGATATGGTTATAAATCCACAATCAGCTATGAAATGTGCTTTTGGAGAAAATCCTAAAAGAGTATATAATGAAAAAGATAAAACTCCTAAAACTAGAATGGCTATATTAAGTCATTTAAGAGAAGTTTTATATAAAGCTTTAGAATATAATACTAAAATACAAAATGGTAAAGATGATAAATTCGATTTTAAATTAAAAGCACTTTTACCAGTTATTAATAAAGAAATACCATTAAAAGCTCATGCACACAGAGCTGATGATATTTTTAGTGCTATTAGAGTAGCAAAAGAGTTTGATTTAGATTTAACTTTAGAACATTGTACTGAAGGACATATAATTGCTGATGAGTTAGCTAAAGAAGGTTATCCAGCTATAGTTGGACCTAGTTTTGGACATAGATCAAAATATGAATTAATAAATAAAACTTTTAAAACTCCTGGAGTATTAAATAAAGCTGGGGTAAAAGTTGCTATTATGACAGACTCACCTGTAATACCAATACAGCATCTAAATATATGTGCGGCTCTAGCTGTTAAAAGTGGTATGGATAAAATGGAAGCTTTAAAAGCTATTACAATTTATCCAGCTGAGATTTTAAAAATTGATGAATCTCTTGGTTCTATTACTTCAGGTAAAGATGCTGATTTAGTAATTTGGAATAAAGAACCTTTAGATATTCAAGCAAAAGCTGAATATACAATTGTAGATGGAGAAATACTTGAAAATGGAAAACATCAAGATTAACGGTGGAAGAGCATTTTTAAATGGTGTGAGTATTCATAGTAATGTTGGATATTCAAAAGTTATTTATAAGGATGGTCAATATTATATTAAAAGTGCACCGGTATCTTCTGATAAAAATAAAGGAAAAATTATAAATTTTTTAAACAAAATCCCTTTTTTAAGGGCATTTTGTTTAATTTATTCTATATTTAAAAGAAATACAAAATCTATTTTAAAAATAACATTTATATATATAGCTATAATAATTTTGTCTTTTTCTTTTATGTCTGATAATATGGTATCTAAAGTTAATTCTAATGAAAATTTCTTTTTAATATTTTTATTATTTTTGATTTTTTTTATTATAAAATTATTACCGATATCGAATTATCACGGTGCAGAACATATGGTTATTAATTATTATAAAGAAAATAAAGATTTAAATATAGTTAAGTTAAGAAATGCTTCGAGAATTTCTAGAAAGTGCGGCAGTGTATTAATAATGCTTACTATTACAGTTTTTTTATTTTTAAATATTTTTATACCAAGTCCAGATATAGCTTTTATTTTAGGGTTTATGATAGGGTATGAGCTTTTTGAAAATGATTTTAAAATTTTTAGACCTATTGTGTTATTAAGCGGTATTATCCAAAAATATTTATTAACTTCAAAACCTAATAATCAACAATTAAGAGCAGCTGTGTTAGCTTTAGAAAATTCTATTAAATATAAATAACAAGAGGTGTTTATGAAAGTAATTTGTAAAAATGAAAATGAAACAAAAAAATTAGCTAAAAAAATATCTCAAATAATTTCTTTAGGAGATATCTTATGTTTAGATGGTGATCTAGGAGCAGGGAAAACAACATTTACTAAATATTTATGTAAAAATTTAGGTATTGATGGTTATGTTAACTCACCTAGTTACACTTTAGTAAATGAATATAATGGAGAGGTGGATATATACCATTTTGATGTTTATAGAATATTTTCAGTTGAAGAACTTTATGAAATAGGTTTTGAAGAATATATTTCATCAGATAAAATAATTATTATTGAATGGGCTAAAAAAATTAAAGAGATTATTCCTAAAGAAGCTATTTGGATTGATATATCTTTAGGTAAAAAAATAAATGAACGAGTTTTTAAGATAAAAGGAAAAAAATTAGAAAGGAAATTATGAAAATTTTAGGTATAGAAACATCATCTGTTGTTGCTTCTGTTGCAATCATCGATGAAAATAGATTATTAGGTGAAATGAGTATTAATCATCCAAATACTCACTCTCAAAAATTAATGCCACTTATAAAAAATCTTTTTAAGATGCTAGATTTAAAAATAGATGATATAGATTTAATTGCTGTTTCTAATGGCCCAGGTTCTTTTACAGGAATAAGAATTGGACTTACAACAGCTAAGGCTTTAGCTCATAAAGAAAATATACCACTTATAGATATTTCTACTTTAGATTCTTTATTTATAAATTATAAAGATTTTAGTGGAAAAGTTATTTCATTAATAGATGGTAGACGAGGTAGAGTTTTTGTTAAAGAAAAATTTAATAAAGATGTTACTAAAGCTAGTGTAAAAAATATAGAGGAGTATATTAAAGAAATAAACAAAAATGAAATGCAGGTAATGCTAGTAGGAAGTGGAGTTACTGAAAATAAAGAATATATTTTACAAAATATAAATGAAAATATTAAAATAGCTGACTCTATTACTAATTTACCTAAAGCTAGTAGTTTGTGTTTTATAGGTTTAAATACTGATAAAAAAAATTATAAAAATTATAATGAAATAAAAGCAAATTATTTAAGAAAATCACAAGCTCATCAAACATTGAAGTGATTTATGGAAAAAATAAGAGAAATGAATGTTTTGGATATTCGTCAAGTAATTGAAATTGAGAAAAAATGTTTTGAAGATTGTTGGAGTATTGATGCATTTGTTTATGAAATAATGGTTAATAAAAATTCATACTATTATGTATATCAAAAAGATGGTATAATTATAGCGTTTATCGGCTCAAGGCTTTTTAATAAACATATACATATTACCAATTTAGCAGTAGATCCTGAAAATCAAAATAAAGGAATTGCAACAGAGTTGATAAATCATATCATTCTAATAGCTAAAAATAAAAAAAAGAAAAAAGTTTGTTTAGAGGTTAGATATTCAAATAAAAAAGCAATTAATTTATATAAAAAGTTAGGATTTATAATTACTAAAAAATTATTAAATTATTATAAACACGAAGATGGAATTGAAATGGTTTTAAATATAAAATAAGTTTCTAAGAAAGGGAAAATATGTCAAATCTAAGCTTAGCAATTGAATCAAGTTGTGATGAAACTTCAGTTGCAATATTAAAAAATAAAAGAGAAATATTATCAAATCAAGTTTATTCACAAATAGATGTTCATAAAAAATTTGGAGGTGTAGTACCTGAAATAGCTTCGAGAAATCATGTTTTAAAAATCTCTAATATTGTAGATTTAGCCTTGAAAGAAGCAAATGTTAGTTTTGATGATTTAGATTTTATTTCAGTAACTAATGGTCCAGGATTAGTAGGGGCTATTTTAGTAGGCCTATCTTATGCAAAAGCTTTAAGTTTTGCTTTAGATATTCCTTTAGTACCTGTAAATCATATTGAAGGACATATTTATGCTAATTTTTTAAAGTATAAAGATTTAAGACCACCTTTTTTATCTTTAATAGTATCTGGTGGACATACTCATTTAGTTAAAGTTGATGATTATGGGAAATATACAGTTATAGGTAGAACTAGGGATGATGCTGCTGGTGAAAGTTTTGATAAAGTTGCTAGAAGACTTGATCTAGGTTATCCAGGAGGACCTATAATAGATAAATTGGCTAAAAAAGGAGATCCTAGTAAAATAGATTTTCCAAAATCAAAGATGGATAACTATGATTTTAGTTTTAGTGGATTAAAAACTTCGGTTTTAAATTATTTGAATATGAAAAAACAAAAAAATGAAGAAATTAATAAAAAGGATGTAGCTGCGAGTTTTCAAAAAGCAGTTGTAGATGTATTAGTTGAAACTTCTTTGGAAGTTTGTAAAGAATTTTCTTTTGATAAATTAGTTTTAGCAGGAGGAGTTGCTGCAAATACTGAACTTCGTAAAAAATTAAAAGATATGGGTAAAGAAAATGATATAAAAGTTTTCCTTCCTTCATTGAAACTTTGTACTGATAATGCTGCAATGATTGCTTGTGCAGGAGCATATAGATTTGAACAAGGAATTTTAGGTAGTGAAGAGACCATTGCTATTCCAAATTTAGAAATTGAAAGTTTCAAATAAAAAAGTAACATATTTAAAAAATATGTTACTATAGATTTTCTTCTAAATAATCTAATATATCACTAAAATGTTCTATTGATAAAGCAGTTTCTGTAGGTATTTCAATATCATATCTACTTTCAATTTCCATGATGATTTCTACAGCGTCTAAAGAATCGACACTTAAATCATCAGCTAAATGCATATCTGTTGTTATTTTATAATCCTTTGGTCTATCCATTTGTTCATTAATAATTTCTTTTACTTCTTTTACAATTTTTTCTTTCATAATTTCCTCCTATAAATTCTCTAAAAACTTATCTATTTCACTCCATTCTTCATATAAACTATTTATTTGTTTTTCAATTTTTTCATTTTCATCATTAATTTCTTTGACCTTTTGACCATCAGAATAAATTTCTTCTTTGCATAAAAGTATATCATTATTATCTAATTTTTGCTCGAGTTTTTCAATTTTTTTCATTATTTCTTTAGACCTTTTTTTCTTTTGTCTAATTTCTTTTTTCTTTTCTTTTCTTTTTTTTCTTTCTTTTTTAAGTTGGGTTTTAGTTTTAGTATTAACTTCATCTTTTTTAGTTAATTCTTTATTTATTTGTTTCTTTTTAATATAATAATCAAAATTTCCTAAATAAGTCTGAATATTATCTTTTGAAAATTCAAAAGTTTTATTAGTTACATTATTTAAAAAGTATCTATCGTGTGAAATTATAAATAAAGTACCATTATAATTATTTAAAGCTTTTTCTAAAATTTCTTTTGATTTAATGTCTAAATGATTAGTAGGTTCATCTAAAAGTAAAAAATTTGCATTAGTAAGCATTAATTTCAATAAAGAAAGCCTAGCTTTTTCTCCTCCACTTAAAGTTTTTATTTCTTTAAAAACATCATCACCTTTGAATTCAAACATTCCAAGATAAGTTCTAATATTTGTTTCTTTTTCCTTAGGAACAACTTCTAAGATTTCATCGAATAATGTATTTTCAAGATCTAAGTTTTTTTGTTCTTGGTCAAAGTAACCAGGAAATACATTATGTCCTAAAAGAACTTTACCATTATCATAATCTATTTTATCTAGAATTATTTTAAATAATGTAGATTTTCCTACTCCATTAGGACCAATTAGTCCAATCTTTTCACCTTTGAAAATATCAAAATTTAAATTTTTAAAAAGGAGTTCATCAAAAGATTTAGAAAGTTTTTTCACTTTTAAAATATCTTCCCCACTTTTGATTTTAGGTTCAAACTTTAGTTTGATTTCTCTTTGGTTTTTAGTAGGCTTATCTATTTTTTCCATTTTATCTAACATTTTTTCTCTAGACTTAGCTCTTTTAGCTAATTTTTCAGTTCCTCTACCTTTGAATCTTCTTATTATTTCTTTTTGCTTTTCAATCTTTTTTTGTTGTTTCTGATAAGTTCTTTTTTTAGTCTTTATTAGTTCTTTTTTGTATTCTTTAAATTCAGAGTACGAACCATTATATTCTAAAATAGATCTATTTTCAATTTCAATAATTTTTGTAGTTACCTTATCTAAAAAATATCTATCGTGTGTAATAGTTATAACAGTATTAGGAAAATCATTTAAAAAGTTTTCTAACCAAGCTGTAGCTTCTAAATCTAAATGATTAGTAGGTTCATCAAGTAGTAAGATATCAGGTTCTTCTAAAAGTAATAAACCTAATTGAAGTTTAGATTTTTGTCCACCACTTAATATATCAACTGACTTATCGAAAAACTTTTCTCCAAAGCCTAGTCCATTTAAAACTCCTTTGATTTTTCCTTTGTAGCTATAACCACCACTTTTTTCAAAAATATCTAGTTTATCAGAATATTCATCTAAAAGTTTCTGATTTGTAGGATCGTTACTGATTTTTTCTTCTAGTTTTCTTAAATTTTTTTCTTTATCTATAAGATCTTGGAATGTAGGAAGACAAGCTTCATATATAGTTGTATCTTCTTTATATGAAGTTTTTTGTTTTAGATAACCTAAAGTTTTGTCTTTTGATAAAAAAACTTGTCCGTTATCTGGATGTATTTCACCAGTTAATATTTTAAATAGTGTAGTTTTACCAGCTCCATTATCCCCTATAAGTCCAACTCTTTCTTTTTCGTTAATGTTAAAAGATATATCTTGTAAAATAGTATTTATACCATAACTTTTGCTAATATTTGAACATGAGATTGCTATCATAATTACTCCTATCTTTTGTACTACTTATTAGTTTACAGATGATTTGGGAAAAAGTCAATTATATAAAAGATTTTCATTGACATAGTTTGTTTTTGTGTTAAAATTATGAAAAAGCATATAAATCCTTAAGTGGTACGAGATACCAACTTAAAGATAGATTTGAACCTCTTAGGGATTTTTGTGTCTCTAGGAGTTTTTTTATGGAGGTAAAATGGATAAATTACTTATAAAAAATGGAAAATTGATTGATCCTAAAAATAAGGTTAATGATATTTTAGATTTATATGTTGAAAATGGTAAAATAAAAATGATTGAAAAAGAAATTAAAAAAGAAAGTGAAGATGTAAAGGTTATTGATGCAAAAAATTTAATTGTAACACCTGGTTTTATTGATATGCATGTTCATTTTAGAGTGCCAGGAGATGGTAAAAAAGAAAATTTAGTTACCGGCTCTAAAGCAGCGTTAAAAGGTGGAGTTACAAGTGTAGCTACAATGCCTAATACAAATCCTGTTGTTGATAATAAAAAAGTTTTAGATGATTATTTAGATTTAATTAAAAAAGAGAGTTTAATAAATATTTATCCTATTGCTAGTGTAACATATAATCAAAGTGGTAAAAAGATTGTTGATTTTGATAAGTTAAATAAAAATACTGTGGCTTTTTCTGATGATGGCATGCCAATTATGGATAAAAACATTTTGAAAAAAGCTTTAAATAAATTGCCTAGTGATTCAATGATTATTTCTCATTGTGAAGATTTTGAAATTACTAAAAATTATAAAGACAAGCCTTGGCCTAAAAAAGCAGAATATAAAATGGTAAAAAGAAATATTGATATTTTAGATAATTCAGAAAAATCTCTTCATATAGCACATATTAGTTGTAAAGAATCACTAGATTATATTAAAGAAGCAAAAGAAAAAAATAAAAATATATCTTGTGAAATTACACCACATCATTTTTCATTTTCTACCAATGATATAGATCCTTTAAACAGTTATTCAAAAGTAAATCCTCCAATTAGAAATATTAAACAAAGAGAGTATTTAATAGATGGTATAAAAAAAGGTGATATAGACGTTATTGCTTCTGATCATGCTCCTCATAGTTTTGAAAGTAAAAATAATAAAAAATATAAAGATGCAAGCTATGGTATAAGTGGAATAGAGATTATGTTTCAGCTTGCTTATAATAATTTAGTTTTAAAAGAAGGCATAAATCTTGAAAAAATTATAGCTATGTTAACTTATAAACCAGCTAATCTTTTAAATATAGATAAAGGAAGTATTTCTATAGGAGATGATGCTGACCTAACTTTAATAGATTTAGAAAGTTATGAAAAGATAGATAGAAATGAATTTTTATCAAAAGGTAAAAATCATCCTATAAAAGAGTGTAAATTAAAGTCAAAAATAATATCTACCATTGTAGGTGGTAAGGTTATGTATAAAGAAGGGAAAAATTATGAATATTAAAGAATTAGTAAAAAATATTAAAGAAAAAAAATCAGTTGTGGTAGTAGGTTTAGATCCTAGATTTAAAAGAATTCCTGAGGAATATAAAAAGTTAGGAGTTTTAAAAGGTTTAATAAAATTTAATAAAGATATTATTGATGGGATATATGATAAAGTTCCTGCAGTAAAACTTCAAATAGCTTTTTATGAAAAATATGGTTTGGAAGGTCTCAAGGCTTATATTGAGACAAAAGAATATGCTAAAACGAAAGGTTTATTTGTTATAGGAGATGTTAAAAGAGGAGATATTGGTTCTACATCAAAGGCATATTCAAATGGGCACTTAGGTAAAGTTGAATTTGATAATAAACAAGTTAATGATTTTGAAGTGGATAATATAACAGTTAATCCTTATTTAGGCTCAGATTGTTTAAATGAGTTTTCAAATGATATTAAAGAATTTGATAAAAGTATATTTGTGTTAGTAAAGACTTCTAACGATTCATCTAAGGAAATTCAAGATATAAAAAAGGATAATAAAACGATTTATGAAAGAGTTGCTAAATTAGTTAATGATTTAAATGAAGATTTTGATTATAAATACGGTAAAATTGGTGCTGTTGTAGGAGCTACATATCCTAAAGAAATGATATCTTTGAGAAAACAAATGCCAAAAGCTTACTTTTTAGTACCAGGTTACGGTGCTCAAGGAGGTACTGCTAAAGATGTAGTAAATGCTTTTAATAACGATGGTTTAGGAGCTTTAGTAAATTCATCTAGAGGTATAATATTTAATTATGAAAAACTAGAAGTATCTGTCAAAGAAGGTGCAAAAAAGGCAGTTAAAGATATGAATGATTCAATTAATGGTGAACTTAAGAAAGCAAATAAAGTATATTGGAAGTAGGTCAATATGAAATATTGTGGAAGTGTAAAAGTAATAAGTGTTAATTTTTCAAATGATGAAGTATATTCATTAAAAATAGAAAGACCGAAAAATATAAAACTTAAACCAGGTCAATTTTTTATGATAAAAAGTAAAAATAATTATCCTCTTTTAAATAGACCTATTAGTATAAGTGATTATACCGAAGAAGTTATAGATTTTGGTATAAAAATAGTAGGTAAAGAAACTAAAAAATTATCTACTTTGAAAAAAGGTAATGAAATTAATATAATTGGACCATTAGGAAATGGATTTGAGTTGGATAAAAATTTAAAAAAAGTTTTGGTAATAGGTGGGGGAATAGGAGTTAAACCATTAAAAGCTTTAGTTAAAGAAATAAATAATAAAAAAATAGAGATAAAAACTATATTAGGCTTTAGAAAAAAAGCTTATGATAAAGATTTTTTTGAAAAGTATAGTAATCATTTAGCAATTTTTTCAGAAAAAGAAAATCTTGAAGAAAATACAGGTTATCCAACAGATATTTTAGATCAAGAATTAATAAACGGAAGTTATGACTTGGTTTATAGTTGTGGTCCTGAAATACTTATGGAAAAAGTAAAAAAAATATGTGAAAAAAATAATATAGAATGCCAATTATTATTAGAAGAAAAAATGGCTTGTGGAATAGGTGCATGTTTAGGATGTACTTGTAAAACAGATTCTGGTTATAAAAAAGTATGTGCAGATGGGCCGATGTTTTATGGGAAAGAGGTATTTAATGGATAAAGAAATAAATATGGAAGTAGATTTAAATGGATTAAAACTTAAAAATCCAATAACAGTTGCTTCAGGGACCTTTGGATTTGGTGAAGAGTATAGTGAATTTATAGATTTGAATAAATTAGGTGCAATATCAGTTAAAGGATTAACTCTTAATCCTAAAAAAGGAAATCCACCGCCAAGAATACATGAAACACCTATGGGTATGTTAAATTCAATAGGATTAGAAAATCCTGGAGTTAAAGTATTTATTGACGAATATATACCATATTTAAGACAATTTGATACAAAAATTATAGCAAATATTAATGGTAAAAATATTGATGAATATGTAAAAATGGCTGAAATTTTAGATAAAGAAGATATAGATTCAATAGAGTTAAATATATCATGTCCTAATGTAAAAGATGGTGGAATGGCATTTGGAACAAATCCTAAAGTGGTAAAAAAAGTAGTTAAAAAAGTAAGAAAAGCTACAAGCCATCATTTAATAGTAAAATTAACACCAAATGTTACAGATATTAAAGAGATAGCGAAAATAGTACAAAATCAAGGTGCAGATGCTATTTCACTTATAAATACAGTAGCAGGTTTAGCGATAGATATTCAAAAACAAATTCCCGTTACTAAAAGAAAGGTTGCAGGATTATCTGGACCAGCTATTAAACCTATTGCAGTAAGAAAAGTTTATGAAGTAGCAAATGAAGTAGACATACCAATTATAGGTATGGGAGGAATATCTAATGGAAAAGATGCATTAGAATTTAGTTTAGTAGGAGCAAATGCTATTTCAATAGGTACAGGTAATTTTTCAAATCCTAAAGTTAGTATGGAAGTTTTAGAGTATATAAAAAAATATTTATTAGAAAAAGGTTATGATAAATATATGGATATAGTTGGTTTAATTAAATGAAGATATCATCCAATATTGGATGATATTTTT
>JBNJDJ010000032.1:0-20573 GCA_051744845.1 Bacillota bacterium | reverse complement strand
TTAAAAGTTGCCTTAGCTTTATTTAATTTTTTTAAAACAACTTCGCCAGCAGCGATGGCTTCTTGAATTTCAACTATTTCTTGGGATAGTTTTTTAAACCTTTCATTTAAAGTATTATATTTTTCTTTAAAATTTACATTTTTATTTAATAATTTATTTTTAGACTCTCTAACTTTTTTATCATATTTATATTGAATTTCCATTAACTTTTCTTTAGAAATTTTAAGTTTTTCTAATTCTTTTTTTAAACTGTTATATTCCATTAAAGCTTTTTCATATTGCAGCTTAGCTTCAATCATTTCTCTTTTTTCTTTTTCTAATGTCTCATCATATTTACCTATAAACATAGTTAAATAGGATTTTAAAGAACTATTAACCATTTTTTCAACATCATTAGATTCTTTTTTAAAATTTTCTTTTAACTCATTCATATTTGAATAAGCAAGTTTCTTTTGTTTCTTTAACTTTGGTATTCTATTAACTTTCTTTTCTAATTTAATTTTTTTATTATACAATTCTTTTAAATTCATATTCCCCCTTTTTTATTCTTTATAAAACATTATACCATTGTCAACACAAATAATAAAGATATATTTTAAATACATTTAAATTTACATTTATCATAATAATTGCTACTCTTCTATATAAATGATAAAATAAACAAAAAGAGGTGAAATATGAAAATACTTGTTGCTCCAGATAGTTTCAAAGATAGCATTACTTCTAATGAATTTTGTAATCTATTTGAAAAAGTAATTAATAAAAATTGGCCTAAATATGATGTAATAAAAATCCCACTAGCCGATGGAGGTGAAGGAACTGTTGATTCTTTAGTCCATTTAACAAATGGTAAATTTATAAAAAAACAAGTCAAAGGTCCTTTAAGAGATGAAATAATAGCTAAATACGGCATTATTCAAAAAAATGTAGCTATTATTGAAATGGCAAGTGCTTCAGGATTACAATTAATAGATAAAGATAAAAGAAATCCTATGCATACAACTACTTATGGGACTGGTCAATTAATTCTAGATGCTATAAAAAAAGGATGTAAAAAAATCATTATTGGTATAGGTGGTTCTGCTACTAATGACGGTGGCTTAGGAATGATGCAAGCTTTAGGATATAAATGTTTAAATGAAGAAGGAAAAAATATTAACTACGGTGGAAAAGGTTTATTAGAACTAAAAAAAATAATTAAACCTAAAAATATAAATTTTGAAAATATTGAATTTAAAGTAGCTTGTGATGTTAATAATCCCCTTTATGGTAAAAACGGCGCAGCTTATACATATGCTCGTCAAAAAGGTGCTAGCATTAAGGAAATTGAAAAGTTAGATAAAGGATTAAAAAATTTATCAGAAATTTTCAAAAAGGATTTAAATAAAGATATAGCTAATCTTAAAGGAGCTGGAGCTGCTGGTGGACTAGGGGCAGGTTTAGCTGCCGGACTTGATGCAAAACTTTTAAGTGGTTTTGAAATAATAAAAAATCAAATTAATTTAGATAAAAAAATTGATAATTCAATTGATTTAATTATCACAGGTGAAGGTGAACTTAATAAACAATCTCTAAATGGTAAATTACCAATTGAAATTTCTAAATTAGGAAAGAAAAAAAATATAAATACAGTTATAATAGTAGGTAAAAAAGATTTGTCTTTAAAAGAAGTTAAAAAATTTGGTGTTATAGGTATTTTTAGTATAATCGATAAGCCAAGCACTTTAGATGAGTCTATAAAAAATACTAATAAATTACTTAAAGAAAAAATTTTAAATATCTTTTCTTTAATTGATTCATTAAAATCTGACTAAACAGCTTCAAATTTCACTTTAGACATACATTTATTTAAAATATTATTTAACTGATTATCATTTATATATCTATTTGGATTACCTAATTTTCTTTTAGGTAAAAATTTACCATGATAATCTGAACCAGAAGTTACTAATAAATTATTATTTTCACAGTAATCAGTATAATATTTACTTTCATTTGGAACATTATAATATGGACTCATACATTCAATACCATCTAAACCTAGTGTTTTAAAATAATCTAATATTTTTTTAGAAAGTTTATTACTTTCAAAATAAGCTGGTGGATGAGCAAGAACTACAGTCAAGCCAGCATTTTTTAATTTTGGAATTATAATAGAAGGTTTTTTCATAATATATTTTATTTTTGATTTTTTTCTTAACTCAAATATATCCTGTAAGCTAGAAGCTATACCTTTAGAGTAAAGAAAATTTTGAGCTTTCCATCCTCCATTTTTAGGATTCCTTTTATAATTCATATATTCTTCCATAGTAAAATCATATAATTTAGAAACAAACTTAATAAATTCTTTATCATATTTTTTTCTTAAATTTTTATTTTCATTTAAAATATCCATAAGTATTCTATTATTTTTGTTTATAGAATCTCCATAGGCTAAAAAGTGAAATTCTACATCTAAAAATGTTGTTGTTACTTCTACTCCTGGTATAAAAATTTCATCTTCAAATTTAACTAACTTTTTCATCTTATCAATATTTTCTATACTATCGTGATCAGTTATACTAAAAATTTTAATATTTTTTTCTCTAATCTCTTCTAAGATTTCTTTCGGCTCTAATGTCCCATCTGATGCTGTCGTATGCATATGTGTATCAATTTTATATTTCATATTTATCACTCCTTGAGATTATTATAACATCAAATTATATAATTTACTTCCTTTTAACTATTTAATAACATTTTTTAATCAAAAAAGTAAAATACCCTAACGCCGCACAAACGCTAAGGTAAATTACTTTATATAAATAATTGGATTAAACTAATTTAATATTTAGAAAAATATTCACTATTTTCTAATAAGTACTTTTCGGCTTCATTTGACCAAAGCCCATTTTTCTCATCTACTATTTGTTGAAGATTTTTATGATATTTACATTCTGGCTTTAAATCTATAATTTCTTCAATAGATGTCAAAGGCATTTTAACATCAGGATAAACTGATTTCCCTTCTGATAAGCTTGATAAATTCAAGTTAACTTCTTTCTTTAAATTAATTATTTAAACAACAATGCTTATATTTTTTTCCGCTTCCACAATAGCATAAATCATTTCTACCTATATTTTTTATTTTTTCTTGTAATTTTTCAAATTCATCCAAAGTATAACCATTAAGCTTCCAAAGTCTAGTTTCTTTATACAATTTAGTATAAAAATCAAATAACTCATTTGATTGTACTTGATTTATATTATCTAAAATACAAGATTTTATATTTCTTAAAAATGAATCCCACTCAAAACCAAGCTGAAAATCAATATTTATATCAATTAAAAGATCTTTTATTGAATATTTCAAATTGAAATTTTTAACTAAATATTCTTCTAATTCTAAATAATATCTAGTTTTATCAAAATAAGTATTATCTAAATATTTTAAAACCTCATTTTTATCTAGTTTGTAATACAAATTTTCCTCTCTGTTATGGAAAATTTCTAAATAGTCTTTTTCATAAAATTGAGATTCAGTAATTAATAATTCATAATTATTATATACAAAATTTTCTTGTAGCTTATCATTTGCGAAATATACAATTTCTAAAATATCCTCTTTATCTATATTTTCGTTATTATACTCATTAAACATTTCAATTAATCTATCAAAACTTATTACTCCATAAAAATTAGTAAGTGCAATACAGTATTCTAATAGTTTTTTATTATAATCAATATTTGAATTAATAATTCTAAATTTATATTTAATTAATTTATCAATACATCCTTTTTCTAATTTAATATCTAGTTTATTTATTAATTCTTTTAAATATAAATTTAAATACCTATTATTTGAAATTATTTTTTTAGGCTTTTTTTCTAAATTATTTAAAGTATAAATTAAATTATCTTGTATTTCCAATAAATTCTCAGGATCTATTATTGCTTTTTGCAATAAAGTATCTTTCGATGAATTGTAAACAATAAATACTAATGGATAAAATTCTTTATCATCTTTTATTATTTGGTTTCCTAGAGAAAAGAAATCAATAATCAACTCATCATTTCCTAAATCTTTTCCTTTAATCTTTTCAATTATTTTTTTATCAATTATAATATCAATATCATTTTTATAATTATTCTTAATTATATCTTTTAATGATTTATACGAATAATCATAGTTATCTTCATTTTTAGAAATTGAAAAAATCTTAGATTTATCTATTTCATTTTTTTTCAATAAAAACTTTTCTTTCTCTAAATTCACAATAAATATTAATACTTTGATTAATTCTTCTAAAATTTCATCTCTTTTGTCAATATCAAAAGAACTATAACCAAAGTCATACCTTTTAAATATTGGGAAATACTCATTAAAATTAACATTAAGCTCTTCTAAATCCTTAATTAACTTTTCATTTTTATGATCTTTTTTCAATGGTTTAAAGTCATATAAATTTAATGTATATTTATGATTAAGTCCATCTAATTCTTCATAATAATTATAATCTGATTTTTGATCTTTATAAAATGAATAAAGGCCTAAAATATCTTCATGAAAATGAATAGTAATTCCTTCATACACTTTTTTTATTTCTACAAAATAATTTCTTCCTTTTATAGATACATGAAAATAAACATTACTAGCAAAATCATCAAAAACATTTTTATCTATCATTTCTTTAACTAACTTATAAGTATTTTCCATATTTACTCCTTATTTTTAAAAACTCCTGGTTTATATTTTCTTCCTCCATAAACTAACTTATTTTTTAATAAATTAACACCTGTATCTTCAAGCATCTCTAGTCTCATAGTCCAAAACACCGGAAATCTTTCACTTATTTCTTCTTTAACAATTTCTGGTGGAGCAAATGCAATTATTTGAAAACCTAATTGATCAGCTATTTTAAAAATAGGATCTAATACATGCCTACTAGATGCATTACTAAAAGGGTTATCCATAACTAAAACAGTAGATAAATTTTCATCTAATAAATTTTTAGATTTCTTAAAATTTAAAAGCATCATCATTAAAAAAGTGCTTATCGATAATTTTTGTCCTCCACTCCCTTCGGTAGATACACCCTTTCCTACAGTAATACCATCCCAAGTTTCATAATAAGAACTAGATGGTTTCTTACTTCTAAATTCATTTTTCTCACTCATTTTATAAACTAAAAGTGTAGGATAAGAACCTTTCAAAACATAATTAAATATCTTTTTAGTAGAAACTATTTTTTTTATTTCTTTATCAGAAACTTCTTGTATAGGTTTATCTAAATCTTTTATTTTCTTTACAGCATCAACAAAAAAGTCAGACAATAAATATTTTAATTCATCATCTTTTTCATCAGGTAATATTTCACTTCCCTTTAACTTAACTAATGGAAATTCATAATCATTTTGATTTACATAAATCATACTATTTATCATAGTCTTTAAAGAATTAGATACTTTTATAATATATCCACTAGCTCTATTTGCCCATTCAGTTTTTATCTCTTCAGCTTGTTTTTTAGATTTATCAATAGAACTTAATGCATTTTTACTAGATTTTATTATACTTTCTAATACACTTTCAATTTCAATATATTTTCTATTTGAAAAATATTGAAAAGCATTAATAATTTTTTGTTTTAAAATTTCTTCTTTTAATATTTCTTTTAATTCATCAATTGTATTATTTTTTATTTCTTTATATTCATTTTCTAATACTAAAAATTTGTCTTTATTTTTTTCATAAGCTTTTTCCCAATTTTGAATACTAGATTTCAATTCATTTATTTTATTTAAATCAAAATACTTTTCATTTATTTTCCCTTTATTTTTATCTAAATGTATTTTTTCAGTTATTTGAGTATGAAGATTAAAAAGTGTTTCTTTTTTAGAATCAAAATTTTCAATTTTTTGATTAGCTTTTTTAATAGCTCTTTTTAAATTATTTTGATTATTAATTATATCTATTTCTTTTTCATTTAAATTCGTTTTAAAAATTTTAGCTACTTGACCAAATTCTTTTTTTATTATATTATTTAACTTATCTAAATACTCACTTTTAGACTCAATTTTTCCTTCTAATTTACTAAATTTTTGTTCTAACGATTGTATTTTTTTCTTTTTCTTATTTATTCTATTATCAAGTCTTTCAATCATTTTATTTAATTTTGTAATATTAAGTGAAAGTATTTTATAATTTTGCCAATTTTTATCAAGTTTTTCTAATTTTTTAATTTTATCATTTTTATTTTCTATAATATTTTTCAAATCATTTTGCAATATTTTAATTTCACTACTTTTGCCTTCAATTGATTTTAACAAATCATCTCTTTGATTTAAAAAATCCCAAAATTTATTATTCTCAACTGAATAATTAGGTTCATTTTTATAACTAAAATCTTCTTTTTTATTAAATAATAATTTAAAATCAACTTCAATAAAAGAATCTAATTTATCTATTTTTTGTAAAATATTACTCTTGTATTTTTCAAACAATTGATTAATAGCAAAAATGTTTTTATTAATCTCTTGATTATCATTATTAATCTGCTCTATCTTTTCTTGATAATTTTTCTTTTTACCTAATACTTCATTTTTTATTTTTTCTTTATTTTTCTTTTTAATCTCCATATTAATATACTTATTTATCAACTGTAAATTATTATTTATTTTATCCAACTTATTATTTAAATCTATTTTTATCTTTTTTAAATTATCTATTTCATTCTTTTCATTTTCAATGTTTTGTTCAAGTTTATTTAATTCAATTTTATTATTTTCTAAATTTTCATTTAATTTTTTTAAATTCGCTTTAATCTCTATAGCAAATATCTTATTTTCTTTTTCTTTTAACTTATTAAATAAAATATTTAATTTTTTTATTTTATTTTTTAATAAATCTTTTGTTTTCTCATATCTATTATACTTCTCTTTTAATGATTTTAACCATTTTTTAAATTTATTATTATTTAATATAATTTCTTTTTGTCCATCATTTATAACCATATAAGGTGTATTAGCTTTTTGGTGCATTTTTTCTCTAATGTAAATAGGCACTGGGTATCTAAAATGCTTATCTTTTAAAATATTTATTAACTTATCATAACTATTTTTATTATCAACAACTATACTATAAGGTAATAGCGGATACTTAAACAAAAGATTGTTCTTTTGATCAAAAGAATTTTCTAAATTTATAAATTGCATACCAGTTAAAGTAGAAATGTTTTTTTCTTTAGCAACTTTTTTAATATTTAAAATTTCCTCATTTGGTATCCAATAATCTTTAGTATTAATTAATTTATCTTGATTATTTTCCCACATTTTCTTTGAAATCTCATCTACTCTTTTTTCTTTTTCATTTATTAATGATTCAACTTTATTTAATAAATTATTTAAATTCCTTTTATTAAACATTTCCTCTGCATCTATTTCAGGAATATTTTTATAAATTAATTTTTTAATAATATTTTCTTTTTTATATATTTCATTATATCTTTGATTTAAGTTACTAATTTTCTCTTTCTTAGTATATATTAACCGATCAATTTCATTAAATTTTTTAGTTAATTTATCTTTTTTATTTTTTGCTTTATCTAATTTATTTTCATTAGACTTTATATCTTCTTGTAAATTATTAATTTCTATTTCTATTTCATTTTTAATATTTGTAGGCATACTTAACTCTAACAAAGAATATTTTTTTAAAACTTTATTTTTTAATTTATCGAATTCTTTTAAAAAATGATTAATATCTGATAATTTAATATTTAAATTATCAATCTTTTTATTATAATCTTCTAAAGTTTTTTTATTATCACTTAGATTTTTTTGTAAATACTTATTATAACCATAATGCTTATTAACCTTATCAATAATAAATTCTTTAATATTTTCAAATTGATTTTTTAATTTTCCTTCTATTTCTTTAATAGCTTGCTTTTTTTCTTTTAAACTTTTTTCATTCAATAATATATTTATTCTTTCTTTAATTAATTGACTCTCTTCTTTTAATTTCTTTAAAGGTATTAAATACTCATTTAATTTATAAATATGACTCTTTTCTTCTAATTCTTTAAGATCATTTTTATTAAGTTCAATTAAACCTTTGATATTTTCTAACTCATTGTTTAACTCTTCATTTAATTTTAATTCTTTACTATATTCAATTGATTTTTTATTGAAATTACTTTTTTCTAATTTTTCTTTATCTTTTTGCAAAATCTCTTTCCATTTTTCTTTTTCATCTTTATTTTTTTCTTCTAATCCTTTAATAGTTTTAAAAAAATCCATTCCTTTGTTAAAACTTGAATTTAATAGTTTTTCTCTTCTTATAACCTTTTTAATACTTTTAATTAAAGGTGATATCAAATATATTATATTTTTATGATCTTCAGATCTTTTAATAAGTAATGGTAAATTTTCTATTATACTTAAATTAGAAGTAAAAATATTTCTAAGTACTTCTTGTGAATCATAATCGCTTTTCATATTTTCCACTATTGCTGGGATAATTAATTCATCAAATAAAGAAGTATTATCTTGAGCTTTATTAAAATATCTACTTACACCACCTTCTTCAGTATTAATATCTTTCATTATTTCCCATTCATTTTTATAAATACCATATTCATTTAATCTTTTATAATAAGAAGAAGACCTATTATTCATATTAGTTTTAGAAAATTGACTAAAATTAGACTGATTTGAAATATATTTTTTAGTATCTTCATAAGACAAGACCTTTTTTTCACTATAAAGTGGCAAATTTTTTATAAAATTAGGCTCTGATAAATCTCTTTTAGTAATGTATGAAAAGTACTTTAATCTAACTGATTCTTCATCTTCTTCTGAATATCTACCTTCTGCTGTTATACACATTCCAGTTATTAACCAACTAGGTTTTTTTGAATCTAATTGCCACTCTAATATAATATGCATAGGATAAGAATGAAATTCTTTGTTATCATTATAAAACATATCTAAAATTCTATTACCATTATTTTCTCCCCAGTTAGTCTCTGGTAATAAAAGTTGAGAAATTAATTGATTCATAACACCTTTACCACATCCATTTTCTAATGTTAACAAGGAATGATGAGCTTCATTATCTTTTGATAAATCAATCAAAGTATTTGCATGTTTATTTTTCATCTGGGCATAATGAGCATTAATAATTCTAAATTTAGATAATTTAGGCATCCTTTATTCCTTCCTCGATTAATTTTTTTATCTTTTTATATCTATTAGACCTATGAAACAAATATTTTATTCTTTCATATAATTCTTCTTTAGGTAAAATACGTAATTCAGATTTTTGATCTATTATTAATCCTTGTTCTTTTAAAGGTTTTAAAGCTTCATTTATAAAACCTAATCTATTTTCCTTTTTTAATAAACTCGTCTCACCATTATCATTTTTTCTGTCTATTGGCCAATTTATCCATAAAGGATATATTCTTTTTAAATCTATTTTCCATTTTTTTTCAAAATCATCGTTATCTATCATATTTTTATTCCATCTTTCTAATGTCTTAGTTATAATATTTTCTAATTTATGATATGTAATCCCTTCTTCTAAAGCTTCATATTTAACCATTTTTTCATTATCTATTAAATATATAAAAATAGAAATTATAACATTAGCTAAATGAAAATATTTTTTGAGTTTAAGACCACTATATTTACTTTTCATATGAGTATAAGAAGTAGCAAAATTAGAATTTATACTACCAGCTATTAAATGTAAATTTTTGTTTCCATTTAAAACTTCTAAGCCTCCTGATTTAGCCATTGTTCTTACTACACGTCTTACTTCTTCATCTTTTTGATATTCATAAGCTAAATTATGATCATTTGATAAAATTTTTTCATCTAATAATTTGAAAAAAACTTTACTACCTATTTCTAAAGCTTTATTATCCATTTTCTTCTCCTTCAATAAATAATCTATATGGAGTAATTTCTAAATTTTCCCAATTTAAACTTGTTCCTGAAAAGTCAGATTTTATTTTTTTCCCAATTAATTCTTCATATTTTTTATTTTTTTGTATAATCTTGTTAAAAACTATTAATCTATTATCTTCAAATTTTCCTTTTTTTAAAGTTATACTCGAAGTAACAAACATCATAAGTAATTCTATATTAATTTTTTGTTTAAACCATAATTCATCTTTTTTTATACTTCCTAATTTAAAACTTCCTTTTTCTAATAAAGATTTAAATATTGGTTTGAAAAGTTTAACTAATAACTCATAGTCTATTGGTTTAGGTTTAAATCCTTCATCAATCTCAAATTTTAAATCCTTTAAATCATTATCAATTTTTTCATATGTCTTTTGACTTTTAATAGCCCAATCTAAAGGATATATAAATTCGGTTTCAGGTGAAAATAAAGGTGAAAGAATATATTCAAAATCATCCATACTATTAAGTCCATTTTTTTCAATAATATTTTCCCAAATATTTTCTTTAAAAGAATATTCTTTATAATCCCAAAGTAATTCAATGAATTTTGTTTCAATTTTAATTTTAAGTTCAATATTTTCTACAAATTTCTGAGTTAATACATCGTGTAATAATCTAGCATGTTCTAATTTTTCAAAAATCTCTTTTCCTAGTTTTTTATTTTCATCAGATTCAGTTTTTAATAAATAATCCTTCCATTTAATCATTTTATCAAAAACTTTCTCTTCTTCCTTAAACTGTTTTTTTATAATATCATTATCTAAATTTCTATTTTTTGAATATATATTTTTAGGATTTCTCAGCATACTTTCATGATAAATTTGTTCTTGTTCAATTAAATCTTTTACTTTTATAATTAAATTATCTACACCACTTTTAGCTTGTTTAAAGTTACCATTTTTTATTAACTGTGAAACATAAAATTGTTCAACAGAAAAATCATATTCTTCTAATATTTCCCTAGTTATAAATATTATTTCTTTAGAAATATTAGTTAATTTATAAACATTTTTGCCACCGTTTTCTAAATCAGTATATTTTCTATCAGTTATTAAATATCTATATTTAAAATTTTCAAATTCATTTTTTATTTGATTAAAAATCCTCACTTCAAATGGCTCTAATTTATCATATTCACCGCAAGCTATTATACTTTCTACCATTGTATTGATCTCATCTTCAGTTGCATTTATTTTCATACGTTTTAAGATATCTTTTGTAAAAATAACTAAATCAGAAAACTTTCTTTTATCACTTTCTAACATTTCTTGTTTCATCACATAAAGTAAAATTTGAATAGCTATAGTTTGAGCATAATCAGTTAAATTACCTAGTTGCCTTTTAGTACCAAGCATACTAATAGCTTTTATCTTTTTTATTCTTTCACTTAATCCATTATATATATCCATATTTAATCAAGATCCTTTAATATTTCATAAGTTATAACTTCTTGAGGAATTCTTTTATTTAAATCCCATAATCTTTTAATTTCATCTTTAACTTTTTCATTTTTGAATTCTTTTAAAAATAACTTAAAATTAGTTTCATTTTTCACTTGTCTTTTATTATAATTAAAACCTTTCGACTTATTTATCATGAATTTGTATACTTTTTTAAATAAACTAATATCTAAATCTGAATACTTATTTTTTAAATTAATATATATTGATATACCTTCTGGATCGATATCACCACAATAATAAATTTTAAAATTATTATTATCTATTAACATATCAATCATTTTTAATTGATTAAGTATTCTTTTACCCTGCCCCCAAATTAATATATCAATATCTTTATTAAATATTTTTATATTATTTTCTAAAGCTTTTTTAATTGTAAAAAATATTGATTGATTTTCTACAATAATAATTGTCTTTTTTAAACTATTTTCTTTTTGAAAATATACAAACATCTGACTATATTTTTTCATTTTTAAAGCTTTATTAAAATTATCAAATCTAGTTAATTTTAGTTTCTTTAAAATATTATTTCCTTTTTTTAAATATTTTTCATCTCCAAATATTTCTAAAGATCTTTCTTCTAAACTAGAAAATAATCTATTGTCTCTATTTTCAATAAAATTATGTATATTTTTTATAAATTTCAAATTCTTTTTTGTTTGTCTTTTTTCATTTTTTTTAAAATAGTCTAAATTTAAATGTTTACTGTATTTAATAAAAACATAATCTTCCCATTTTTTTACTTCATTATTTTTTAATATTTTCCACTTACTTTTTATTTTTGGATTTTTATAATAAAATTTTGAACAGTTAATAGATGATATAAAATTTTCTTTTTCTAAATCTTTAATAACTTTTACTAACTTTGTAAATCCACCTAAAAAAGTATATTTATCTTTTTCAAAAATATCTTCAATTTCACTTATTAAAAAAGTCTTTCTTTTCTTATTTTTGAGATAATTCTTTATTATTTTTTCCATAGTCCTCCAATATTTCTATATCTTTATTTTATATTATTAATTAAAATAATCAATTTAAATTTATAATTTTTGGGTATAAATATATTGGAGGTATTTATGAAAAAAACATATGACAACTTTTTAATTATAATTCATCTTAGCTTTATCTTTTTTACATTTTATTTTGCTATTAATTTTCCTTTTTATTTAGGACTTTTATTAATAATTTTACATAAAAGTCATGAAATTTATTTTGGAGAATGTTTTTTAACAATTCTACAACAAAAAAATGGATTTAGTAAAAAAAATGATGACTTTTTTTATCATTTATTTAACAATAAACTAAATTTTAACATTAGTTCAAAAAATACTGAAAATTTACACCTTTTTATCAAAACTGTAGTTTTAATTATAGTGATTTTTAAAGCTTATAAATTTTACATTTAAAAAACCTCTTTATATTTAAAGAGGTTTAATTAAGTATTTAGTTTTAAAATGATTATACAATTTTTACTATTATCCTTTCTGATCAAAAATAAGTTCTAAAATATTGTAACTTTTAAATTTATTTAATTTTAAAATAGACTCATTATATGCAACAAAGTAGTTTAAAACAAATTTATTTTCAAAACTTAAAGATTTTTTCTATTTTTTCATTTTCTAATATATCTTCAAAATATTTTTTTGGAGTTTTAATATACTTTTTAAATATTAAAAAATTATCAGGAAGTGAACCTCTCCATCTAAATTAGATTTTTCACCGTTACAATCTTCTGTTATTTTCTTTAATTTTGTCTTAGTTTTACTAAGTAAATTAATTTGATTCTATATCTCTCTGTCCTTTTTCTATATACACATTAATCAATTGAATAAATAAAATAATATATATTGTTATAAGTAAATAACCAAAACTCAGAAAATTAGTAAAATACTCTGAGTTTTGAATAATAATAGTAATAAATAAATATACTACAAATAAATTTAAATTTTTGTTTTTAGTAATTGATCTATTTTTTATTCTTAATCTAGTCCAATAAATTAAAACTAAAAATAAAGTAAATATAATAAATATTTTTTGAATATTCATCCCCCAAAAAGACATAAAGGTATTTTCAAATTTTAAATTTCTAGTATATACATATCTCATAATTAAAGGAGAAATCTCAGTTAATTTTTCTAAAACTAAAATACTAAAAAATAATATTAATTGTAAAAATTTTATAATATAATTCTTTTCTATATTATTAAACTTAATCATATTTACTCCAGTTTTTTTGTTTCTATAAGATTATCTGAGTCATTACTCAACTAATCCAGCTGTCACTACAAAATACTGTATTTTCTAAAACAAAAACTGTTGTAGATGTTAAAACTTCTGCAGCTCTCTTGCCACTTCCACACATAATAACTAATTGATTATCTAAATCAATATTTTATTTTTTTTATTTCTTTAGAATTTCTCATTTTATTATCAATATATCTAAAACATTTTAATAAATATAGATCGCATACACCAGAATATATATAAACTTAATTAGGAATTCTTCCCTTTTTATTTTGTTTCTAAACATAATTATAACAAAAAAATTATATTATAACGAATAATTTTTTTTTATACATATTAATTGGTTATAATATTTTTTTATACCTAATCTTTAAATAGCTTTCATATATTGATATATAAAGCAAAATTTTTTTATTATCAAACTGAAATAATGAAAATAATTAAAACCTTAATAATAGATGACGGATCTGATAGACTAACAGCTACTTTTAATTCTAAAGGATTTAATTTAGATAAGAATTATAAAATCCTAAAATCTATTATTTTAGGATCTAAATATTATTTTTAAAAAGTTTAAAATTATTAAGAACTTTTAATACTGTTTTTATTTAACAATATTTTATCTATTGCCATTGGTTTATAATGATAATAACCTTGTATATAATCACAATCAATTGATTTAAGAAGGTTATTTTCTTCTTTTTTTTCAACACCTTCTGCAACAACTTTTAAATCTAAATTATGAGCTAAATCAATAATAGATTTAACTAATATTTTATTTTTTTCAGTTTTTTCAATATCTTCAATCAATATTTTATCAAATTTAACTTTATCAATAGGTAAATTTTTCAAATAATTAATAGATGAATAACCTGTTCCAAAATCATCTAAAGAAACTGAAAATCCTATATTCTTTAATTTTTTTATTACTTTTTCTGATTCAACTAGATTATTAACCAAAGCAGTTTCTGTAATTTCAAATTCAACAATTTTTGTATCTATTTTATATTTTTTAACAAGTTTATTTAAGTACTTAATCAATCCTTTTTCAATTAAACCTTTTGCTGAAAGATTAATTGAAATAAATATATTTAAATTACACCATTTATTAATATTTTCAAATATCGTTTTTATAATCCATTTTTCTAACTCTTTAATTTGTCCAGAATTTTCTGCAATAGGAATAAATTCTGCAGGAGAAATTCTTCCCTTTGCAGGATGATTCCATCTGATTAATGCTTCAAGCCCTGCAATATTATTATTTTTCAAATCAATTATAGGTTGATAATACATTTCAAAATTTTCATTTTTTATTGATGTATTTAATTGATTTATTATTTCAATATGGTCATAGACCTTATATTTCATCTCTTTATTAAATATTTCAAAGTTATTTTTATTAGTCTTTTTAGAAGAATACAGTGCTGTATTAGCATTTTTTATTAGTTCATCAAAATCATGAAGTTTTGGATCATAAATGGCTACTCCTATACTTGCAGTAATTGAAATATCATAATTTTTTAAAAACTTTTTTTGTCTAATATCTTCTAAAAGAGTATTTAATTCTTTTTTTAAATTATTAATAGTATCAAATGAATGGATGATAATAAATTCATCTTCATTAGCTCTAGCTATTAGTTTTTTTATATTAAATTTAACACTTAAAAATTTAGCAAATTTTTTAATTAATTTGTCACCATTTTTATAGCCAAGTTTATTATTTACATAAGAAAAATAATCTATATCAACATAAATAGCAGCAATTCTATTATCAAATTCACCGTTTTTTATTTTCTTATTGAAAGTAGCTTTCAATTTTTCTTTTATAGGTAAAGATGTTAATTCATCAAAATATTTCAATCTTTTTAATTTCTTTTTTAAAACTAATTTTTCAGTAATATCTGTATGAGAACCAGCAATACGTATTACCTTACCATTTTTATCTTTGAAAGATTTTCCTTTACTCAAAACCCATCTATAACCTTGCTCTTTAGTTTGAATTCTATAAATGTTTTTATAATTATCTTTATTTTTAGAAATAAAATTCTTTAAATAATCTGTTGCTTTATCTAAATCATCAGGATGTACTATTTCTTTCCAAGATTTAATAGAAAAATGATCACCTTTTAAATTGTAATCAAATCTTTTCTTATCGTTAATTGAAACAGTATATATATCGTTTTTAATATCCCATTCCCAAAACCCATCTTTTGATCCTTTTGCAGCTAAATGATATCTTTCGCATTGTTTAGATAATAATTTATTTTCTTTTTTTAAACGCTTAATATCATTAATTAATTTTTTTCTATCTTCAGAAGAATTAAATATCACTTTTCACCTCCAATTAATTTATGTCACTAATTTTTTATATGTTTTTTTAACATGTCTAATCATAATTGCTTTTAACTTTATGTAATTTTCTTTTTTTAAATACTTAATCATCAATTTATGTTCTTTGATACTTCTAATATTTTTATAATCAAAAGTATCATAAAAAATCAAATGTGTATCTATTATATTAAGTAATCTATCAATACTATCAATTAAATATTTATTATCAGAAATTTTAGCTAATCTCATATGAAACTTTTTATTATTATTTATATATTTTAAAATCTCGTCTTTGTTATAAATTTTAGGCTCTTTATCAATCATTGTTTTCAATTCTAATATATCATCTTTTTTTACATTTTTTATAATTAACTTAGAAAGCATTTTGACATATACAATTCTTAATTTATAAGCATCTAATATTTCCTTTTTAGAAGGATTCATAATAAATGTCCCTTTATTTTTAATATGCTTAACATAGCCTTCTTTTTCTAACTTTGCAAAGGCTTTTCTAATAGGAGTTCTACTCGTATTAAATTTTTTAGAAAATTCTGACTCTTTCAATTGCTGATTTGGAAAAAGTTTTTTGTCAATAATCATTTTACGAACACAAGTATAAATTTGGTTTATTTTAGAATTTCTAATAAAACCTCCTTTAATCTAATATTTGTACAACATTATTGTACTACAATCTAATCCTGATTATATGATGGTTAATTAATAATGTCAAATTTTTTAATAAAAAAACTGCTCCTTTTAAGAGCAGTCAAATTCATCTAGCATATATTTTTTAACTAATTTTTTTACTTTTTCAAAATTAATCTCTTTATTTGCTATTTTTTCTAAAGAAGTAACTCCTTTATTTTTTATACCACAAGGTATAATAAAATCAAAATAATCTAAATTAGTATTTACATTAAATGCAAATCCATGCATTGTAACTCCTCTTTTAACAGACAAGCCTATTGCAACAATCTTTTTATTTTTTATCCATACACCTCTATGTTTTTTATCTCTTTTAGCTTTTATTTTATATTCATTTTTAAGCAAATCTATAAATACTTGTTCTAATTTATATACAAACTTTTTAATACCATAATTTTTTTGTCTTATGTTAAAAATTGTATATCCTACTATTTGACCAGGCCCATGATAAGTAATATCTCCGCCTCTCTTAATATCAACTAAATCAATATTTTCTTTTTTTAACTGTTCTTTAGAATATAATAAGTTTTTTTTATCAGCATTTCTTCCTAAAGTTATTACAGGTTTATGGTCTAAAATTAATAAAGTATCTTCGATTTTATTATTTTGTCTTTTATTTAATAAATCAAATTGAAGATTTAGTATTTTTTTATAGTCTGCATTTTTAAATTTTTCAACATGAATAGACATAAATTCCCCTTCTTAAATAACTTTATATCTAACAATTAAAGCATATTTATTTCTTCTTTCCTTAAGATCAGCTCTTAAAACTTTAATAGTATATGAATTATCAATTATTATTTTTTCATCTTCAATATCTTTTATAAATTCAGATACTAATTTTGAAAATTTAGGATCTACATTTAACTTAACTCCCCACGGAAGTTTTAAAGTATCACCAGTACCTCAACTATCACATTTATCTTTTAGTCTTTGATTAATTGACTTTTTTATTTCTTGAATAAAGTTTTTTTCTATATCTTCATTTTTAGGAAACATATTTCTCCTTTCTTAATCTAGCATTTTATATGCATGATATGAACTTCTTACCATTGGTCCAGAAGTTACTTGTTTAAATCCTAATTTATAAGCTTTTTTCTTGTATTTTTCAAAAGTCTCTGGTTTAATATATTTTTTAGTTTCATAATGGTTTTTACTAGGTTGTAAATATTGACCTATAGTCAAAAAATCACAATCTACATTTCGTAAATCCTTAAAAACTTGAATAACCTCAGCTTCTTTTTCTCCTAAACCTACCATAATTCCAGACTTAGTATATATATCTTTATTAATTTCTTTTACATTTTTTAAAACTTCAAGTGATTGATTATAACTTGCTTGTGGCCTAACTTTAGAATAAAGTCTTTTAATTGTTTCAATATTGTGGTTTAAAACATCTGGCTTAGTATCTAATATTTTTTTTAATGCTTTTACATTCCCTTGTAAATCAGGAATTAATAATTCAATATGAATATCTTTATTATTTTTTTTAATATACTTAACTACATTAGCAAAATGAAAAGCACCACCATCGTCTAAATCGTCTCTTGTAACTGAAGTGATTACTACATGTCTTAAACCTAGCTTTTCAATTGCTTCAGATATTTTTCTAGGTTCATCTTTATCTACAATTTGACCTTTGCCATATTTAACATCACAAAATTTACAATTTCTACTACATTTATTTCCTAAAATCATAAAAGTAGCTGTTTTATTATTAAAACATTCTAAACGATTAGGACAATTTGCTTCTTTACAAACAGTATTAAGCTTAAGATCATTTAATATGTTATCTACTTTAGTTATATTTTTTGCATCTTTTAAATTTACTCTCATCCATTTTGGAAGTCTAGGCATATTTTCCTTTCTAACTACTTTTCAAAATCATATGAAACATTAAGATTTTTAGCTGCATACACTTCATCAACTCTTCTTACAGGCATATTTACAGGTGCATTTTTTAATTTATCCTTATCATCTTTTGCTTCTTTAGCAATTTTTATCATAACATTTGCAAATTCATCTAAAGTTTCTTTACTTTCAGTTTCGGTAGGTTCAATCATCAAAGCCTCTTTTACTATAAGTGGAAAATATATAGTAGGTGGATGGTATCCATAATCAAGTATTCTTTTAGCAACATCTAATGTTTTAACATCTGAATCTTTTAAACCACCTAAAACAAATTCATGCTTACATACTTGATCAATTGGTAATTTATAATGACTTTTAAGTTTTTTCATTAAATAATTAGCATGTAAAACACTTAAATCACTTACATTTTGTAAACCATCTTTTCCCATAGTTAAAATATAAATATATGCTCTAAGCATAATACCAAAATTTCCATAAAAGCCTTTGATTTTACCAATTGTATTAGGAATATTATAATCTAATATATATTCATTTTCGTGTTTTTTTACGACTGGTACTGGTAAAAACTCTTTTAAAAATTCTTTAACACCTACAGGTCCACTTCCAGGTCCGCCTCCACCGTGAGGTGTAGAAAATGTCTTATGAAGGTTATAGTGCATAACATCAAAACCCATATCACCAGGTCTAGATTTTCCTAAAATAGCATTCATATTTGCTCCATCATAATAAAGTAATCCATCTACACTATGAACTAAGTCTGCAATTTCTTTAATATTAGTTTCGAACAGACCTAATGTTGAAGGATTAGTTAACATTAATCCAGCTACATCTTCATCTAATGCTTTTTTTAAATTTTCAAGATTAATAGAACCATCTTTATTAGATTTAATTTCTACAGTTTCATATCCTACCATTGCAGCTGTCGCAGGATTTGTTCCGTGTGCAGAATCTGGAACAATTATTTTTTTCTTATTAGTGTTATTATTTGAATCGTGATATGCCTTTATAATTCTAATACCAGTATATTCACCATGTGCTCCAGCAGCAGGTTGTAAAGTTACTCTATCCATACCAGCAATTTCTGCTAACATATTTTGTAAGTTGTACATTATTTCTAAACTACCTTGTACTGTTTTTTCATCTTGTAAAGGATGAATATTTAAAAAATTATCTAATGATGCTAATTTTTCATTTATCTTAGGATTATATTTCATAGTACACGAACCTAAAGGATAAAATCCAGTATCAACTCCATAATTCATATTTGACAAATTAGTAAAATGCCTAACAATATCTACTTCACTAACCTCAGGAAGTTCAGGTGACTTTTCATTTAATAAGTCTTTATCTATTAAATCACTAATTTTTTTGTCTGAATCATATTTTGGTAAATCAAAAGCTTTTTTACCTTGTTTAGAATACTCAAAAATTAATTTATCATATTTTTTCATTCTACATTACCTCCAGACAATTAACTAAACTATTGATTTCTTCCTCGGTTCTTTTTTCAGTTACACAATAAAGAGACATATTTTTTAATTCTTTATAATCTTTTCCTAAATCATATCCACCTAAAATATTGTTTTCTAGTAGATTTTTATTAATTTTTTCAACTGAAATTTTACTTTTTATAGGAAATTCTTTAAAAAATGGCTTATCAAAAACTGGTTCAAAACCATCTATTTCTAAAATCTTTTCATATGCTTTATTAGCCTTTAAAATACATTGTTTTCCAATTTCTTTAAGTCCATCCTTTCCTATAGTAGATAAATAAATTGTAGCCATTAAAGCATTTAAACCGTGATTTGAGCAAATATTTGAAGTAGCTCTCTCTCTTCTAATATGCTGCTCTCTAGTTTGTAAAGTTAAAGTATATGCTCTATTTCCTTCACTATCAACAGTTTGACCTACTATTCTTCCTGGTAACTTTCTTACATATTTTTTCTTAGTAGAAATAAATCCTAAATATGGTCCACCAAAGTTTAAACTATTTCCTAAAGCTTG
>JBNJDJ010000031.1:0-21103 GCA_051744845.1 Bacillota bacterium | reverse complement strand
CTTTCTCCTCTTAATTACTTATAACTACATAATAAATTTTAACATTATTATATAATATATGCAAACTATTTTAATTTTTTTAAAGTACTTTTTATTCTGTTAAAAGTTTTATAATATATAAATGTTTTTTCTTTACTATAAATACATTTGTATTTATAAGTATCATTGTGTATACGCGTAATATCCTGTTTTTGAAAAAACAGTTTAATAAATTCAATTACTGAAGTTAAAATTTGATTCATATTTCTAATAGCTTTTTTCCTAACTCAAATTTCTGTATTTTAAACTTAAAATATTTCTCTATCTAATTAAATAAATTTTATCTTTTTTATAATTTCTAATTAAATAAACTTTTTTTATAAATCACTATGACAAAAAAAGGCACTCCATAATGAAGTACCTTTTTTAAATTAAATTGCAATACCATCTGCACCAAGAGTACCAACTAATGATTCTAAATATTCATCAGATTTATAGTAGTCTAATTTTTCTTTCGCTTTTTCTAATTTTTCTCTGTATCCATATGATTCTAAAACGCCTTTATTAATAGAATTAGCTATAAAATCTTCAAGATTTTTTATCTTATTATTTATTAATTTAATATCAATAATCTGTTTGTTCTTTAATCTTTGATTATACCAATCACTTTGAATTACATAATCATAGTCAAAAAGTTTTCTAAATTCTTCATCATGAACTTTCATACCTTCATATGAACCCTCAGCCATTATATAGATTAATGCTTTTAATGGTAATATTGCTTCATCTACTGTTCCATCATCAATATAAGATTTAGCTATTTTTTTGTGACCACTAACAATATTATTAACTCCATCGACAAAAGCTTCTAAATCTTGTGTTTCAGGCTTTAATAATTTTTCATCAAAAACTGTCTGAGGCTCATCAAAAATTTTACCCATAAATTGATAAGCAAATTTAGTTGTTATACGATAACCTAATCGACTAGCTTTTACTTTTTGACCTTTATAAGTAAAATCTTTTATTTTTTCTAAAGCCCCTTTTTCGATTAAATACTCAGGCTTTCTTTGGTATTCATCTAGCTTACACCACATTTCTGGTATAAACATAGAAATATCGTGATCTACTCTACCTTCTGGACCAATATGACCTGCAGGTGTTGAATAACCTGGATAACCTGTTAAAATATATGATAATAATGCATTATTTAAATCATATGCAGGTAATAACATATTGAAAGGCCCCTTTGTTAAAGCACCTTCCGAACCAGAACCAGTAGTTGATGGTGACTTACCACTTAAACTCGCCATGAAATCCATAAATAATTCTGGCAACTCTTGATAATGAATCGGATTATATACACTTAATGGTAATATTTTTTGACCATTTTCTTCTGATGGTGGATTATTTCTTCTACCAGCAAGTATTGAATTAACTGGTAAATAAATTGGTTGATCCATAGGTACTTTCCTTGCTAATCTTACACCAACATCTGCAATATAATGTTTTATTGGATTAATGAAATCTCCACGGTTTTCCAAATATCTTGGATTTTTACTGATAGAATCATCTTCTAATACTCTAGGTTCTGAAGAAACAATACAATACTTAGAATCGCCTTCTAAAAATTCATTAATATGTTCTTTTACTGGATCAGTATATGAAATATAATCCATCACATTTTCTCTAATTTCCTGTACATCATCTTTATCTAATGGCTCATAATTTGTTACAAATAAGTTGTCTTGGGATAAATCATATTCTGCTTGAGTATCATATCCAATATTAATCGCTTCATCTGGTCTTTGGAAAAACCTATATTCACTGTTTACAGCAAATTTAAAACTTTTATTATCATAATCGCTATCTAAGTACTCTAATTGTCTACTAGGAAGAACAACTGAAGCACTAATATCATCTTCCATTTGTAATTTTTCTGCTGGCATAAAATCCATTCTTAATTTAAAGATTCTCCATGAACCATCTTGATCAAATCCGACTCTTAAATAACTCGGTCGAATTTTTCTATTATTATAATTCAACTCATTTCCTGGTTGACCATTGATTTGGTCTACTGTAAAATGCTTTCTCCAATTATCTCCCCATTCAGGTAGATAAAATCGTTTTACCATAAACACTAAGGCTTTAATATAATTTGGTATACTTTCTAAATACTCATTAAATTTATCTGTATAAGCTGATGAAGGCGTTAATAACTTTATTACTGAGCCTAAAGTTCTCTCCGTAGATAAAATCGGTCTTGAGGGTCTTGTACGATTTGGTGTTGCTTTCCATCTTCTTCTATAGTCATAGTTTAATATTTTTTCCACTTGGTCTAAATCACTTTCTATATCATGCACATAATAAGTCCCATATATAATTGAATTTTCAAGTGACTTAGAAATTTCTGATTTACCTCCACCTGAGACAGTACAAGGTTTATGACAAAATAATCCTTCTGAATCCGTTTTTACTAATTTCCACGCAGGTGCAATAGGATGTTTTTCCATGTGTAATTTGTCTCCTGATGGTAAAATATAATGGTAAGTTGGCATTAACTTTAATGAGCGTTCTTTTCCTTTATATTCCCATTTTATATTAGTTTTGTGTAAATCTATTTCTATATTTTCAGGTAGATAAATTATATTACTGTATTTTTTATCAACTCCATAATTATCTTCATGTAAAACCATCAAATCACTAAATTTTTCTTTTACTTCTTTAAATGTATATTTCTCATCATCTAATTCATCTTCTGATGTAAAACTCTCACCAACATTTATTCTACCAAAAGCAATTGTTCCACCAGCATGTTCTTCTTCAGCCATACCAAAAAGATTTGCAGCATAACTCATTTGAGTTTTTATCTCTTTTTTAGAATATCCAAAATAACTATCCGCAATTAAAGTTATTACTACACCACTTTCATCTCGACAAGTTAATTTAAAAGGTATACCATCATTATATAATTCGTCATCATCTTTATAACACATACCTTCATGTCTTTGACGATCTGTAGCATTATCATAATGAGGTAAACCTAAATTTTTCTTTTTTAATTTAGTTAAATGTGGTGCCAATATTATATATCCTGTATGTCCTGACCAATGATCTACATCTAAACCGGAATCATTAAAGTGAGAACTAATATCACCTGCATTTCCAAAAACTGATTCAACAAAATCTAAATTCGTTACCAAATTACCTGGAACTGAAAAAAGCACTTCCATATACTTTTTATCAACTACACCATCAACTTTTGGCGAAATCGTTGGTTTTACTAATAAAGACGCAAAAGTCTTAGCTTTTTCTTCTTGTAAAGCAGTATAAGGTAAAACTTTTAAATCTTCTGGTGGATTAGCTGCTGCTTTATATAATTTTGTAAAAGTAATCTTTGGCACTTCCTTTTTATCAAAAGGTACTTTTAAATCACCTTCAACAAGATGAAAAGAACCTTTTGTTGTTCGACGATCATTTTTAGGGTTATTCAATATTCCTTGCTTTATTCGATAACTCTTTGTATATTCACTAGAAAACTCATCACCATTTGGGGGAAGTGATAATTCTCTAGCTAGGCCATAATGGTCAAGTACAAACTGATTCTTTATTACTTCTGGCTTCTCATCTAGATCTGAAAAATAATTTGAAAAGAAATTATTTACCCGTTTGTTAATAGGAATCTCTTTATCATCAATTAATCGTTTCTTTTCTTTGTAATCTTCAATTATATGTTTAAAAAGATTAACCATATATTGACTTGACTCTTCATCACTGTCTCCATCTTCATAGATTGGCAAACCTAATGTCGCAAGTTTTAGATTAATATACTTCTTATGATCCGTAGGGGATATTGAGGGATCTAAGTCACCATAATCTATTCCTAGCATCTTTTTGTAATTCATTTTCTTCTCCTTTTCATCTTTTATATATTATTAAATTTATTTAACATTATCTTAATTATACATCGTATACAATTTTTGTCAACATTTAGAATATTCTGAATATTTAACAAATTAAATTTTTCCTTAATTTATACTTCATAAATATTTATAAACTTTAAAAAAGGCCTTGCCTCTAAGACAAAACCTTTTATTTTATAATTCATCAATTGAATCAGTTGAAACAATAGCTTTTATTAACTTTTGACTTTTAAGTTCCTTTTTACTAAATTTTATGTTTTCTAAAAATCTTTTTTTAGCAGATTCAATATCCGATTTATCTTTATTTGTATAAAATGTAGCCAATTTTTCACCTTTGTTTACATAATCTCCAACTTTTTTATTTAATAAAATACCCGCTGAAAGATCTATTTTAGAATCTTTATTTTCTCGTCCAGCTCCTAAAATCATTGCACATATTCCTATTTCATCAGCAATCATTTTTTTAATATATCCTTTTTTTCTTGAATTTATTACTACTTTCTTTTTTGCACGAGGTAAATTTTCAGTTGAATTTATAACTTCAGGATCCCCTTTTTGTATTTTTACAAATTCTTTAAATTTTTCTAAAGCTTCTCCATTTTCTAATTTTTCTTTTATCATTTTTTTACCTTGTTCAAAATCATTAACTTTCTTTGCAAGTAAAAGCATTTTAGCGCCTAGATTAATACATAAATTAGTTAAATCTTTTGGACCTTCATTTTTTAATGTCTCGATTGCTTCTTTTACTTCTAAACTATTTCCTATTGCATAACCTAAAGGCTGATCCATATTTGTTATTAAAGCATAAGTATCTCTTCCCATTTTAGAACCAATATTTACCATTGTTTTTGATAGTTTCTTTGCGCCTTCATAATCTTTTATAAATGCACCTGAGCCTACTTTTACATCAAGTACAATAGCATCAGCTCCAGCAGCTAATTTTTTAGACATAATCGAAGAAGAAATTAATGAAACATTATCTACAGTTCCAGTGACATCTCTAAGAGCATACATCTTTTTATCAGCCGGAGCAATGTTTTTAGTTTGACCAACAACTGCAATTTTATGTGTATTTACATTTTCAATAAATTTTTTAGTTGATAAGTTAATATCAAAACCTTTTATAGACTCTAATTTATCTAAAGTCCCACCAGTATGTCCTAAACCTCTACCTGACATTTTTGCAACTGGAACACCACATGAAGCTACCAAAGGAGCTAAAACTAAAGTAGTCGTGTCTCCTACTCCACCAGTTGAATGTTTATCAACTTTTATTCCTTTGATAGGACTTAAGTCTACAACATCTCCAGAATGCATCATTGCTTTAGTTAGATCTACTGTTTCTCTCATATTCATTTTTTGAAAAAATATTGCCATTAGTAATGCTGAAGCTTGATAATCTTTAATTTCATCATTTGTATACTTTTTTATAAAAAAATCAATCTCTTCAGTTGATAATTCTAATCCATCTCTCTTTTTTACAATTAAGTCATATATTCGCATATTTCCTCCTAATTACATTATTTTTATCAACTGACTAACTAAATTTATAAACTCACTTCTTACCTTATCAGCAGTTTCAACAACCTCATCATGATCTAAAGGTTGGTCTAAAATACCTGCCGCCATATTTGTAATACAAGATATTCCAGCAACTTTCATACCTGCATGAGCTGCAACTATTGCTTCTGGTACTGTTGACATACCTACTGCATCAGCACCTAAAATTCTAGCCATCTTAACTTCAGCTGGTGTTTCATATACAGGTCCTGTATTAAACATATATACGCCTTCTTGGATTCTTAAATCCAACTTATTTGCTACTTCTTTTATATTTTTTCTAATATCTTTATCATATATATTTGATGCATCAGGAAATCTAGGTCCTAACTTTTCATAATTTTTACCCATTAGTGGATTATCAGATGAATTATTAATATGATCTGAAATAATCATTAAATCTCCTGGTTTGTAGCCTGTATTAACTCCACCTGCAGCATTTGTTAAAAGTAATTTTTTAACACCTATAGCATTCATAAGTCTTACTGGAAAAGTTATTTCTTTCATTGTATAGCCTTCATAAAAATGAAATCTACCTTGCATAGCTATAACAACTTTACCATTTAAATTACCAATAACAAATTGTCCAGCATGTCCTTCAACAGTACTTGTTAAAAAATGCGGTACGTCTCCATAAGATATCTTTATAGGATTTTTTATTTCATCTGCTAATATTCCTAATCCTGAACCTAAAACAAGTCCTAGTTCAGGTTTTTTATCTAATTTTTCTTCTAAAAATGTTTTTGCTTCTTGAATTTTTTCTAACATATTATCCATTGTTTACTCCTTTATTAAATTTTTAAAACTTTTTCCGTTTTCTAAACTATCTAATTCAAAGATATCTGCAATTGTTTGTGCAATATCTGCAAAACTATCTCTTGTTCCAATATTTAAACCTGTTTTTATATTTTTACCATATATTAATGCTGGAACGTATTCTCTTGTATGATCAGTTCCTTTATAAGTAGGATCATTACCGTGGTCTGCAGTAAATATTATAACATCATCATCTTTTAAATTATCTAATATTTCAGGTATTCTTACATCAAATTCTTCTAGGGCTTTTTGATAACCTTCAACATTTCTTCTATGACCATATTTAGCATCAAAATCTACTAAATTAGAAAAAATTAAACCTTTAGAATCTGAGTTTAAATAATCAATTGTTTTATCTATACCATCCATATTATTCTTAGTATGAACTGATTCAGTAACTCCTCTTTTATTAAAAATATCTACGATTTTACCTACTGCTTGTACATCTAGTCCATTTTCACTTAATATATCTAAAATAGTTGTACCTAAAGGATCTAAAGAATAATCATGTCTATTAGATGTTCTTGTAAAATTTTTGGGAGAATCTCCAACAAAAGGTCTTGCAATTACTCTTGCTACTTGATCTTTTCCTATTAAAATTTTACGAGCAATTTCACACATCTCATAAAGTTCTTCAACAGGTACAACTTCTTCATGAGCTGCTATTTGAAATACACTATCTGCTGATGTATATACTATTACATCTCCTGTCTTCATATGTTTTTCTCCAAGTTTTTTAATTATTTCTGTTCCACTTGCAGGTTTATTACATAAAACATTTCTTCCAGTCTTTTTTTCAAATTCATCAATAACTCTTTTAGGAAAACCATCAGGATATGTTTTAAATGGTTCATCCATATGAATACCAGCTATCTCCCAGTGACCAGTTGTTGTATCTTTACCATTAGAATACTCTTTTAGACGTCCATATGAAGCTAAAGGATTAGCTGTTGGCTCTATTGCACTTAAACCTTCAATATTACCTATACCTAATTTTTTTAAATTTTCAATCTTAAAATCATCAGCATTTTGCGCAATATGATTTAATGTATTTACACCTATATCACCAAACTTTTCTGAATCTGGCAAAGCACCTATACCAACGCTATCTAAAACAAAAACAATAACTCTATTAATACTCATGTTACCTCCTTATTTTTTGTAACTTTTTAATAACTTATTAATTTTATAAGAACGATTTAACTTAGATGGTGATAATTTTATTTTATATTCTTTTGAATATTCTTTTAAAAATTTCCAAACATATTGTCTAGACAATTTTTTTCCTTTATAATTTATAAACATATACTTTTCTATTTTATATTTATTATCATAGTTTTTCAATTTCTTAACAATATCTTTATTTAATGAAATTTGATACGAGTTAATATTCAAAAACTCAAAATCATTATGAAAATCATCTATTTTAATTGATAATATTTCTTTTAATTTCAAAGGAGTAAAATACAAAAACATAATAATTAAAGCATTCCTATTAGTTATTTTATCATTGTTTAATTTTTTTAAAAATCTTCTTAAATCGTTTTCATATATTATGTCTTTATTTTTATCCTTTTTTTGAACTCTTAATCTTTTTAATTCAATTTTCCTATCTATATAATCATTTTCATTTAAAAATTTAAAAAAACTATTAATAATTGAAATATATTTATTTATAGTATTACTTTTTAAATCTTTATTTTCTAAATCATCTATAAAAGACAAAAGAGTTAATTTATCAATCTTTTGAATATTTGATAAATTCTTTTCTTCTAAATAAGTTGATAATTTTTTTAAATATCTTTTATAAGATTTTTTGCTACTGTTTGATAAATCATTTTTAAAAAATAAAAATTTTTTAATATATTCTTCCACTGCTCCTCCTTATTTTAATATAATTAATCTTTTTTTAAAATAAAATTTAATATTTTTTATAAAAAATAAACAAGGATTTTTTGATTTTTTAATTTAAAACACAAAAATTCCTTGCTTGTTTATATAATAATTACAACTAGTTGATATTATTTTTATCTAATAATAACTTAGCATTTTTTATAGATGACTCAGTTATTTTTTCACCACTTATTAATCTCGCAATTGCATTTACTCTTTGTTTTGAATCTAGTACTTTCATAAATGAAACTGTTTTTTTAGTTTCTTTATCTACTTCTTTATCTACTAATATATGATGCAATGCATAACAAGCTATTTGAGGCAAATGTGTAATTGTAATTATTTGATAATTTTCAGAAATCTTATTTAATTTTTGACCAACTATATTTGCTGTTTTACCACTAATACCAGTATCAACTTCATCAAATATTAAAGTTGGAGTAGAGTTAATTTTTTTAGTTATTAATTTAATAGCTAACATAGTTCTTGATAATTCTCCACCACTAATTACTTCTTTTATATTTTTAAAAGATTGACCTACATTAGTTGATATTAAAAAGTTAACTTTATCCATACCATTTTCATAAATTTCATCTGTTTTATCAATATTTATTTTTAATTGGGCATTTTTCATATTAAGTTCATTAAATTCGTTATTTATCATCTTTTCAAATTTCTTTGCATTTTTTAAACGAATTTTATGAATTTTATTTGCAATATCTTTATATTTTTTCAATAACTCTTTATTAGAATTTTGAAGCTTAGTAATTTTTTCTTCTAATTCATTATATTCTTTTAATCTATCTGATAATTTATTTTGATATTCCTTTATTTCCTCATATGAATTACCATATTTTTTCATAATCTCATTTATTTTATTAAGTCTATTTTTCACTTGTTTCACTCTAAGTTCATCGTATTCTATAGAATACATATATTCATCAACTTGCTCTGATATACTTTCAGATAAATATAATAGTTCGTTTAATTCATTTAAAATACTTTCTATTTTATCATCAAAAGTTTTAATTTTTTCAAAATTAAAAACTAAATTTTCAATTTTATCATATATACCTTTTTCACTAGATAAATCACTCGATGCTTGATTAAAAATTTCACTTATTTGTTCTTGATTATTAAAAAACTTATTTTCTTTTAAAAGTTTTTCATATTCATCTTTTTTTAAATTAGCTTCTTTTATCTCATTTAATTGAAATTCAATAAATTCCATTTCTCTATTTTTTTCTTTATTTAATTTTTTATACTTTTTAAGTTCTTTTTTATTTTTTTGAATTTTTCTATATATATTTTTTATCTTTTCTAACTTATTTTTTAAATTTTCATCATCAATACTATCTAAGTATTTAATATGGTTAGATTCATCTAATAACTCTTGATGTTTATTTTGCCCATGAAAATCTAATAAATAATTTTCTAATTTTTTTAAAAAACTTACCTTTACTCTTCTACCATTCAATCTAGAAATTGTAGATAAATTTTTTCTAAGTTCTCTTGTTATTATAACTTCATCATCATCAATCTGAAAACCTTGAGATTTTAAAAGCTCCTTTGCTTTCGGACCTACATTAAAACTAGCTTCAATTATAGAAGTTTCTTCAAATGCACCAATATAATCAGTTTTAGCTGGATCTCCTAATAAAACAGCCAAGGCTTGTAAAATTATTGATTTACCTGCTCCAGTTTCACCAGTTATAATATTTAAACCATTTTTAAAAGTTATAGACTCTTCTTTTATTAAAATAAAGTTTTTTATATACACTTCATTTAACATATTTTACTCCAACATTTCCTCGATTGTTTCCTTAAGTTCAAAAACTTCTTTTTCTGTTTTAAGTAAAATGAATATAGTATCATCACCTGCAATAGTCCCTACAATATGGTCTAATTTTAAAGCATCTATAGCTGCAGCAGCTGCATTTGCAGAACCTACTAAAGTTTTAACTACTAAAATATTCTTAGCGTAACTTACATCAATTACAGCATCTTTTAAAATCTTTAAAAATCTATCACTAATTAATTGATCATTTTCTGCTGAGTTTGAATACTTATATTTACCATTATTCCCTAAAATTTTAACTAATCTTAGTTCTTTTATATCTCTACTAACAGTTGCTTGAGTTACTTCAAATCCATTTTCTTTTAATAATTTTGCTAATTCTTGTTGCGTCTCAATATCATACTTATCAATTAATTCAATAATTTTTGAATGCCTTGAATATTTCATAAATCCCCCCAGTTTTAAATATTTTTGATAAATTCTAAAATAGAATCTTTATCAAGACCATTTTCTTTTATTAACTCTTTAGTATCACCATGTTCTATAAAATTATCATTATAACCTATATTAAATATTTTATATTTATTACCTAAATTTTGATTAATATATGAACCTACAGCGCCAATTTTTACATTATCTTCTATTGTTAAAATTGTATCAATGTTTTCTAAACTATTTTTAAGTTTTTCAAAATTAATAGGTTTAACAACTCTTAAATTTATAACTTTTATATCATATTCATCAAATTCTTTAGAAACTTCTAAAGCTGTTTTTACCATCTTACCTACAGCTAAAATTGCAATCTTTTTACCATCTTTTAGAACTTCGAAATCTAATATATTAGTTTTTGATTTATTAATATCTATCGCTTTTCCTCTAGGATATCTAATCGCTACAGGGCCTTTTTTATAATTTGAACTAAAATTAATCATTCTTTTAAGTTCATATCCATCTTTTGGCGCCATAACCATTAAATTAGGTATACTAATCAAATAAGATAAATCAAAAACACCGTGATGTGTTGAACCATCTTTTCCAACAATGCCAGCTCTATCTAAGCAAAATACTACTGGTAAATTTTGTAAACACACATCATGCAAAACTTGATCATATGCTCTTTGTAAAAATGTAGAATATATAGCAACAAAAGGTTTTTTATTATTAATTGCTAAACCTGCTGCTAAAGTTGTAGCATTTTGTTCTGCAATTCCAACATCTATATATTGATTGTTTAATTTTTCTTTAAAATCTAATAATCCAGTCCCCTTAGGCATAGCTGCTGTAATAGCAAAAATATCTTTATTTTTTTTAGCTAAATTTAGTAAAGTATTTCCAAAAACATGGCTATATTTAACTGTTTTTTTACTTTTTTTACCTTTTTTTAATTCAAATTTGCCAACTCCATGATAATCTCTAGGAGAGTTTTGTGCTGGCATATACCCTTTTCCTTTTACCGTTTTTACATGTATTAAAACTGGTTCATCAAATTTTTTAGATTTTTTTAAAATATTATTTAATTCAGAAATATTATGTCCATCAACAGGGCCTAAATACTTAAAACCCAAATCTTCAAAAATCATCTCTGGTACTAAAAAGTTTTTTACTGACTTTTTGATTTTACCTAAAGATTCTTGGAAACTATTACCAACTTTTGGTATTTTTTGTAATGTATTTTTCAAATCCTTTTTTATACCTCTATAAGTTTTAGAAGATCTTAAAGTTGATAAACATTTTGATAAAGCTCCAACATTATTATCTATTGACATTTCATTATCATTAAATATTACTGTTATATTTTCATTTGAATGTCCTAAATAATTTAAAGCTTCATAAGCCATTCCACTTGTCATAGCCCCATCTCCTATAATTGGTAAAATATTATAATTATCATTATCAATATCTCTGGCTTTCGCCATACCAATGGCAGCTGAAATCGAAGTAGAAGAATGTCCAGCTTCAAATATATCATGCTTACTTTCTTTTCTTTTTATAAAACCGCTTAATCCGTCTTTTTTTCTAAGAGTATTAAATTGATCTTTACGTCCAGTCAAAATTTTATGAGTATAAGCTTGATGACCGACATCCCATATTAATTTATCTTTCGGTGAATCAAAAATATAGTGAAGTGAAATAGTCAATTCAACTGTTCCTAAATTTGAAGCTAAATGTCCTCCTGTATTAGAAACTGATTTTAATAAAAAATCTCTTAACTCAATTGATAATCTATCTAAAGTTTCTATGTCTAATTTTTTTAAATCCTTTGGTGAATCAATTTTAGATAAAATTTTATACATATTAACCTACCTATCTATTTTAAAAAGTTTATCAAAATAATAAATGAATTTTCCAACTTTCATTATTATTTCATTTGCATAATCTATACCTATAATTTTTCCAACTGCCTTACCACCTACAGTTAAAGATGCAACTATAGCTGTTAAAATTATTGAAATAATCGCTTTATTTAAAAATGTTAAATTATACCTCATTATTTTAGAAATTATAATTGCACTTGCTGCACCACTTATAATCCCTGCTATATCTCCAACAACGTCATTACATATATTTGCTACCATTGAAGCATTTTTTATCAAATATATAGTTTGTTTTGAACCCTTTACTTTTTGCGCCGCCATAGAATAAAAAGGAGATGGATCAACTGCTGCTATGGCAATACCAATCATATCGAAAAATATACCAATAAATATAATTAATATTAAAAGTATGCTTGCAAAAAATAAATTTGTACTTCTTAAAGAAAAATTTGATAAAACACTCATTACTATAGCAAGAAAAAACGTTAATAATGCAATTTTAATAACCCAAAAATTTTTTTTATCCATAATTCTCCTTATTTATGTATAGTGTGATAGAATAAATACTAATTTTGCAACTTAGGTCCAGTTGGATTTCCCAATTGATTACTGAATCGTCGCCGATTCAACAGTTTCCTTTTAAAATCAATTTATTACTGGATTACCACTTAGATTGCACTTCAATTTATTTATTCATAGTCTAGAGGTTTTCCCTTACACTCCGCCTATTCCCTACCCTCTGTTGCAGTTTGGTTTCGAAATCCACCTTTTCCACTCAAGGCAGGCTACGCTATTTTAAATCTTTTCAGTTTAAAATAGGGTTTCTTATAACTTGCGTTATAAGCCTCAACGACTTTAGGGTTGATTTTACATGCCCTTGTAAAACGCCCTATCATCTTTTTCCTATAATAAACCCTCGACTGGGCGTCAAGAGCCTAAAACAGGAACTTCATCGATATGCCCTTAAACGAATTTTTAGCCCCGTCTTCGAGAATAAGCTTCGTGACTAGAATACTATATCACACCTAAGTATATTTTAAGTATAACATATTTTAATATTTTCTTAAAAAGATATATTTAGTTAACTCAAAAATTATATCATCTGTAATGTTTAACTGCTTTAAAATATTGAAAGTATTTTCTTTTAAATTTTCTAATTTTCTTTTAGTTTGTTCAACACCTTTAAAAGCAATATATGTTTTTTTATTATTCTTTTTATCACTTTCAATCGATTTGCCAAGAGACTTTTCATCAGAAGTATATTCTAATAAATCATCTTTTAATTGAAAAGCTAAACCAAGATAATCGGAATATTTTTCTAATAAATGTATTGTTTTTTTAGATTGATTAGTAATATATCCGCTAGTTACTACTGAACCTCTTATTAATTTAGCAGTTTTATTTAAATTGATAAATTCTAAATTATCAATGGATTCATTTGGATTTGATAATTCCATATCAGCAACTTGACCTATGATCATACCTTCTTTTCCACTACATTTTGCTAAATAATTACAAGCTTTTAAGACATTTCTATTAAAATTTTCATCTAAATAATCAAATAAATTTTCATAAGCTAAATTTAATAACGAATCACCAGCTAATATAGCACTTGCTTTATCAAATTTTATATGAGATGTAGCTTTTCTCCTTCTAAGTAAATCATCATCCATAGCAGGTAAATCATCATGGATCAATGAATAAGTATGAATCATTTCTATACTTAATGAAAAATCAATAATTTCTTCTTTTTTTCCACCAAAGTGTTGATAAAAAAGTATATTTAAAATTGGTCTAATACGCTTACCATCGGATAATAAAGAATAATCCATAACTTTATTTAAATAAAGCAAATGATTACTATCAGCGTATTTATTAATATTTTCTAAATTTTCATTAATATATTTTTGGTATTTTTTTAGTTCTAAATTTAAATTCATTTACATACCTTCTTTATTTTTCTTTTTTATTTAAAATCTCAATTTTATTTTCAGCCTTTTTTAAAAGATCATTTAACTCATTGTATAAATTAATTCCTTTTTCAAATTTCTTCATAGACTTATCAATATCTATAGAATCATCTTCTAAAGATTTAACAATTTTTTCTAATTTTTTCATTTTTTCGCTAAAATTTTCAGCCATTTTTTACCTCACTAACTTTACTTATAATACTTCCTTTAGATAGCTTTGTTATCACTTCATCTCCATTATTTACCATTTTAGATGAATTTATAATCTCTCCATTTTTATTTTTAGTAATCGAATATCCTTTATCTAAAATGTTTATTGGATTATTATGGTTTAATTTTAATAAAAGAGATTTTAACTTTTCATTAGATTTAGTTATTTTTTTATCCATTAATTGATTTAAACGCAAATTCAAATTATCTATTTTATTAAAGTTTTGTTTTATTTGATTTTCCTTTTTCAAAATTAAACTATCTATTGATAAGTTATTTAATTTTTCTTTTATAATATTTATTTTATATTTCATATTATCATTTAATTTTGATTTTAGTTTATCTAAAATTAATTTTACTTCTACATTAGAAGAAATTGCAACTTCTGCTGCAGATGATGGAGTAGGTGCTCTTAAATCAGCTACATAATCAGTTAAGGTAAAATCTGATTCATGACCTACCCCACTAATAACAGGTAGTTTAGAATCAAATATTGCTTCAACAACTTCCGGTTCATTAAAAGACCAAAGTTCTTCAATAGAACCTCCTCCACGTGATAAAATAATTAAATCAACATTACTTTTATTAAAATATTTTATAGCTTTAACAATTTCTTTTTTAGAATACTCTCCTTGAACATTAACAGAATATACATCCATATCTACTAAAGTAGTTCTACGGTTAAATACAGATTTTATATCTTGTAATGCAGCTCCTTGATGAGATGTTATACATCCAATCTTAGAAGGATATTTAGGAATTTCTTTTTTATTTTTTTTATCAAAATATCCTTTTTTTTCATACTCTTTTTTCATCTTTTTGAACTTTTCATAAAGCTTACCTTTACCTGAAAGCTCTATTTCATTTACATATAATTGAAACTTCCCATCGCGTTTAAAAAGAGAAACTTTTCCTTTACAATTTACAAGTTGTCCATCTTTAAAATCAACTTTTGTATGTTTAAAAAATCTCTTAAACATAATACAGTTAATTTTACTTGAATCATCTTTTAAAGAAAAATATGCATGACCACTTGAATGAGCTACAAAGTTTGATAACTCTCCTTTTATAATTACATTTTGTAAAATAGGATCATAATCTAATAATTTTTTTACGTATTCATTTATTTCACTTACAGTTAATTTTCTAAGATTCATTATTTATCATCTCTCCAAGTAAAGCAATACCTAATGCATTATCTGTACTAAATTCCTTTTTTCCAAAATAAATCCTTGAATGTTTTTTAAAAAACTCTCTAAGGTAACTATTAGAACTAACTCCTCCAGTAAAGACAATAGGCTTTTTACTATCTAAGTTTTTAATAACACTTACTAAAGTTTTGGCAATGGCACAAATTATACTTTTAGCATTATCACTTTTTTTAACTTTATCTAGATTTTTATATCCATAACTTTCAATTCCTGAAAAGTTCATATCTTTATCTTTTACAGATACTGGATATTTCAAATCCATTTTCCCTTTATTTGCTAGTTTTTCAAACTCTTTACCACATGGAAAATCAAGGCCTAGTTTTACACCTACTCTATCTATTACTTGACCTGCATTTATATCTAAAGTTTGACCTATCTTTTTTATTTTAAATCTGTTATTAATATACTTAACATCTAGAATCTCTGTTGTACCTCCAGATATATGTATGCTATAAAAGCTTTTATTTAATAATTCGTAAGTTTTATAAATACTTGCCATAATATGACCTTCTTGATGTGAAAATGAGTTTAAAGGGATATTTAAGGTCGTAGCAATAGTCTTAGCAAAGTTTTTACCACTTAAAAAAACCGGCATATATGAACTCTTTATATTTCTAGGCTTAGTACTAACACTTACACTTGTCAATTTTTTCAAGTCTATTTCTTTAGATAGTTTAGTATAAATTTCACTTAAATTTTTTACATGCTTAAAAAAGGCCTCAGATTGTCTAAGACCTTGTTTTCCTTTTTTTACTTCTAAAGTTTTTTCAAAATGAAATAAAATTTCTCTTTTTTCATTAACTAATGCAATAGATGTTGTATAGCAACTTGTATCAATACCTAAAAATTTACTCATCTATTAAATTACCCTTATTTATTATTGAACCTAATACTCCATTTATAAAACTACTTGATTCTTTATCCGAATATTCTTTAGCTAATTCTATTGCTTCGTTTACAGATACTTCAATAGGAATATCTTCTAGATAAAAAAACTCAGTAATAGCCAATCTCATAATAGCTAAATCAATTTTAGGAAGTCTTGTAATATGCCAATTATCTAAATTTGCTTTTATATGGTCATCTACCATATCCTTATCTTTTAAAAATTCTTTTAAAACTTTAGATCCATATTTAAATTCTTTTTTATTACCAATTTTTTCTTTTAATTTTTCTTTATATTTTTCAAAATCATAAGATTCATTTAATTCCATTTGATATATAGTTATCATAACTTCTTTTCTAACATCTTTTCTTTTCATAAAATCAGTCCTGCTTTTTCTTTTCTTTTATACCTTGAACATGTATATTTACCTCTTTTACATCTAAGCCTGTCATTTCTTCAATAGAAGACTTTACTTCTTGCTGTACATTCCAAGATACATCTGGAATCTTAACTCCAAAATCAACTACTACATTTAAATCTACAATAACTTTATCGTTTTCAATTTTTACTTTTACACCTTTTTTTAAATTTTTCTTTCCAAAAATTTCAGTGATTTCATCAGTTATTTTACCACTTAAACCACTAATACCTTCTATTTCTTCAGTTGCAATTGTAGAAATGATCTCTATAACATTATCAGATATGTTTACATCACCATTTTCAAAATCATTAATCTTATTTTTATCCATTTTAACCTCCTAAACTCTTGTTACATATTCATCTGTACGAGTATCAATTTTTATTACATCACCTGACTCAACAAACATTGGAACTTGAAACTCTGCTCCAGTTTCTACTTCACAAGATTTTGTTACATTTGATGCTGAATCGCCTTTTATACCTGGTTCAGCATAAACAACTTCTAACTCAACAAAATTTGGCATTACTACATCTATACATTTGCCTTCATAAAACTTTAATTCTAGTGTATCAGATTCTTTTAAATACTTAATTGCTTTTTTTAAAATCTTTTCCATTACTGGAGTTTGTTCAAAAGTTTCTACATCCATAAAATAATATAAATCTCCATCTTTATATAAATATTGCATCTCTCTTGTTTCTATATGAGCTTTATTAAATTTATCACTAGGACTAAAAGCTTCTTCTTTTGTTGTTCCTGTTAAAAGGTTTCTATATTTTGTACGCACAAAAGCTGCTCCTTTACCAGGTTTTACATGTTGAAAGTCTTCTACTATATAAGGCTCTCCGTCAATTTCAAATGTCATTCCATTTCTAAAATCGCCTGCTCTAATCATTTTTCCTCCTAATATAATCTATTGCTAATAAATAACTATCTGCTTTTAATCCTGAGATTTTTCCATCACATACAGGAGAAATAACTGATTTTTCTCTAAATTTTTCTCTATTATATACATTAGATAAATGTACTTCAATTATAGGTTTGTCAATTACTTCTATACAATCCCTTATAGCTATAGAATAATGTGTAAATGCTCCAGGATTAATAACAATGCCATCATACTTTTTATATTCTTGCAATTTATCAATTAATTTTCCTTCAATATTAGATTGATAAAAATCAAAAGAAATATCTTTATACCACTTTTTTATTTTATCATTTAATTGTTTTAATGTAAATGATCCATAATTATTTTTGTCTCTTTTGCCAAGTAAATTTAAATTAGGACCATTAATAATTAAAATCTTCATAACTATCCTCCAATATTTCTATTATCTTATCAACTGTCTCTTTTTTATTTAATTTATTTGTATCAACCTTTATATCACTAGCTTGGATATATTTTAATTTTCTATCATTAAAAATATTTGTCAACTTATTTTCAATATTATTTTTTTCCAAAAGTGGTCGACCTTTAGAAACTTTAATTCTTTTTGCTAATGTTTTTATAGAGGCGTAAAGATATATAATAATGCCATTTTTTTTCATTTTTTTGACATTTTTTTTATTTAAAATTATACCTCCACCTGTTGCTACAACATATTCTTTTTTATCATCAAAATAATTTAAACTTTTAGATTCTAATTTTCTAAAATAACTTTCACCTTTTTTTTCAAATATCTCAGGTATTGATTTAAATTTAGAATCTTTAACTATTAATTGATCAGTATCTAAACACTTATATTTAAGTTTTTTAGATAAATCTTTAGAAATAGTTGATTTTCCAGAACCCATCATTCCTATTAAATATATATTTTTATTCATGTCTAGGATTCTCCTTAACAATTTCTATTGCTTTAACTATTTCTTTTTCAATATCTACTTCAAATTGATTACTCATACCATCAACTTTACTATATAATTCTCCTTTTTCAGTAGAAACGTATTTAGGTTTTAAATTATTTAATGCTATAGCTTTAATATCAGTCATACATTTATCACATGTACATACTCCTGGATAACTTTTTAAAACTCTTGGCAAAAGTTTTTCAACTGCAACTTCCATAAAATTATGTATTTCCACAAATTCCCTCCTGGCCTTTATTTTTTTATACCATTTTTATATAAGCTTAAACTTTATAAATAAAATAGACACATATTATACTATGATTATATACAAAGTATAGATATGTGTCTATTTTTAAAAGAAATTAATTTGAAAAAAATTATTTAGAATCAAATAATAATCCTGTAAATGCATTTAAATATATTAAAGAATCTTTTTTATCCATCTCTAAAATTTTTCCTAAAGGTATTTTTTTAGTAGGAATTTCTAAATTATTTTCTAAATGTTTATCCATTCCATTAATATATGAACCTCCACCGTAAATATAAATTTTTTCAATATTAACCTGATTATTTCTAGATTTATAATAATTGATTATTTTTTGAACTTCACTAATTAATAATGAATTATCTAAATTTCTTTTAAAAAAATTAATTAAATTATCAAAATTAATATCTATATTTTGAGTTCTTAAAATATCTTCAATATTTGATATCCCTTTTTTTATTGTTCTATTAAATCTAAAATTATTCTTATTAAATATATTTATATTAGTGGTTTGGTAACCAATATCTAAAACTATATAGTTAGTTGTATCTTTAATAAAAAACTTAGGTTTAAAAGATATTAAATTAATAATAGAATTATTTTGAACATTTAAAGATATAGGTTTTAATTTTAAATCTTTAGCTAAATCATAATATTTTTTACTAGTTTCTTTCTCCATGACTATTACTAACATTTCTAATTGATTTTCTTGATCATTTATTTTTTTTAAAACTCTTGATTGAATGTTATAATTATCTATTGGTTTAGGTAAATATTGTTCTAATTCATATTTAATTAAATTATCTCTATCCTCAGAATTAACTTCCGGAATTTTTACAATTCTTTGTATTACATTATTTTCATTTATATTAAATATAACTTTTTTCTCTTTAATATCATTTCCCCAAATGATTTTTTCTAAATTTTTTTTAAGAGCATCAAAATCAGTAATTTTATTTCTTTTAAAAATCTTAGAATCCGTATCTTTTATATAAGTTTTACTAACTTCTAATCTATCTTTGTTTAATTGACCTATTGCAACTTTTATTTTTTGTGTGCCTATATCAATACTAATATATTCTTTGTTTTTTAAAAGCATAAATCCTCCTAATTAATCATAATAAATTAATATACCAATTTAAAATCTCATTAAAATATAAAAATGTAATTGCTGATGCTCCACCTAAAAAAGGTCCAAAAGGTATATAATCTTTTCTATCTTTAATTTTTAAAGCTATTAAAATAATACCAATAATTCCTGCCAAAATAAATGCAATTAATAAAGCAGCTATAGTTCTTTCAATTCCTAGATAAAGTGAAAATCCTGCCATTATTTTAATATCTCCTCCACCCATAGGACCTATTAAAGCTATTAAAAAAAGGAAACCTCCCCCTACTAAAAATGCTAATACTAGCGATTTAATAGGAATATCTCTAATTAAAATATTGAAAAAAATAGCTGAAGCTAATGTAAAAATAGATAATTTATCAGGAATAATAAAATGCCTATAATCAATAATAGACATTACTATTACTATAGATACTAAGCATATAGCCTTTAAAAAATATAAATTAAAACCAATTTTTTGATAAATAATTACAAAAATAATTCCTGTAATTAATTCAATTACAGGATATTGCTTAGATAATTTCTCATTACAATATCTACATTTACCTCTTAAAAACATAAAACTAAATACAGGTATTAAATCAATAGGCTTTAATTTATGATTACAATGACTACAACTTGAAGGTGGAAAAATAATAGATTCTTTTTTAGGAAGTCTATATATACATACATTTAAAAAACTACCAAAAACTAAACCAATTATGAATATGATAAACTCCATAATACTCCTCTCTATTTAAATAATGCATTACTTCCTAAAACTTCTTGAATCATAAATAAAGTTTCAGCTTTATTTATATTATTTGATTTATCAGAATTTGCCAATGATTTTGTAAATCTTTCTTTTTCTAATGAAGCACTAATCTCTTCCCATTTAAAATC
>JBNJDJ010000030.1:0-21126 GCA_051744845.1 Bacillota bacterium | reverse complement strand
TTAAATATATTATTGACAAATTTTATAAAAAACTATATTATAAAGAAAATAAGTACTATAATTTAGCTATAAAGAAAAGAGTAATTAATTTCTAATATTACAGAGAGAGTAAAATTTGCTGAGATTTACTTAATATTATATTAATGAAAACTAATTCTTTGCTTAAGTTTAGTAATTTTTGAAATACTTACGTAAAACTGCGTTAAAGTTATTAAGTGGGAGTTTTCCTACTTGGGTGGAACCGCGTATATTTCACGTCCCAAATTGGACGTGATTTTTTTATATAAAATTTTGAAAGGATGTGTTAAAATGAAAGTATTTTTACCTGACGGAAGTTCATTAGATGTAAAAGAAGGTGCAACTGTTTATGATGTTGCTTGTAAAATTTCAAAAGGATTAGCAAGAGAAACCATTGTAGCAGAGGTGAATGATGAAATTGTTGATAGAAGTTATAAAGTTAAAGAAAATGATAAAATAAATTTATTAAAAATTGATAGTGAAGAAGCTTTAGATGCTTTTAGACATACAAGTGCTCATATTTTAGCTCAAGCAGTAAAAAGATTGTATCCTGATACTAAACTAGCTATTGGTCCTACAATTGAAGATGGCTTTTATTATGATCTTGATTCTGAGCACAGATTTGATGAGTCTGATTTAGAAAAAATTGAAAAAGAAATGAAAAAAATAGTAAAAGAAAAAATAGAGATTGAAAGATTTGAGTTGCCTCGTGATGAAGCAATTGAATATGTAAAAAAAAGAGGAGAAGATTATAAAGTTGAGCTTATTGAGGAGTTACCTGAAGATGAGCCAATAAGTTTTTATAAACAAGGTGATTTTGTTGATCTTTGTAGAGGACCTCATTTACCGAATACTAAAAAAGTAAAAGCAATTAAACTCTTAAGTGTTGCTGGAGCTTATTGGAAAGGTGATGAAAATAATAAAATGCTTCAAAGAATTTATGGAACATCTTTTCCAAAACAAAAAATGTTAGATAAATATTTAAATAGATTAGAAGAAGCTAAAAAAAGAGATCATAGAAAAATCGGTAAAAAACAAGAATTATTTACATTATTACAAGAAGGACCTGGTTTTCCTTTCTTTTTACCAAAAGGTACTAAATTAAAAAATAATTTATTAAATTATTGGAGAGAAATTCATAAAGAAGCAGATTATGAAGAAATAGAAACACCGATTATATTAAATAAAGAACTATGGAAAAGATCAGGACACTGGGACCATTATAAAGAAAATATGTATACTTTAGAAATTGATCAAGAAGATTATGCTATTAAACCTATGAATTGTCCAGGTGGGATGATGGTTTATAACTCAAAAATGAGATCTTATAGAGAATTTCCTATAAGAATGGGAGAAATTGGTAGAGTTCATAGACATGAATTATCTGGTGCATTACATGGACTTATGCGTGTAAGAGCATTTACTCAAGATGATGCACATATATTTATGCTTCCAAGTCAAATAAAAGATGAAATAAAAAATGTAGTTAATCTAATTGATGAGGTATATAAAACATTTGGTTTTAAATATCATATTGAGTTTTCAACACAACCAGAAAAATCTATGGGAAGTGATGAAAAATGGAGACAAGCTGAAGATGCTTTAGAAGGTGCGTTAAAAGAACTAGATAAAGATTATAAATTAAATCCAGGCGATGGAGCATTTTATGGACCTAAATTAGACTTTCATTTAGAAGATTGTATTGGTAGAACATGGCAATGTGGTACTATTCAATTAGATATGCAACTTCCTGAAAGATTTGATTTAGAATATATTGGTAAAGATGGTGAAAAACATAAACCAGTTGTAATTCACAGGGTAGTATATGGATCAATTGAAAGGTTTATGGGAATATTAATTGAACACTTTGCTGGTAGATTCCCAACGTGGTTATCTCCTGTTCAAGTCAAGTTTATACCTGTTGCAGATAGACATATTGATTATTGTAAAAAATTAGAGAAAAAATTAGAAAAAAATGATATTGCAGTTGAAATAGATGATAGAAGTGAAAAAGTAGGTTATAAGATTAGAGAAGCTCAGCTAGAGCAAGTACCTTATATGATTGTAATAGGGGATGATGAGGTTAATGGAGAAAAAGTATCTATTAGATCTCGCGATAAAGGAGAGCTTGGAAAACAAAAAATTGATAATTTTATTAAAGAAATTAAAGAAGAAATTCATTCAAAGGAATTACATGAAATAGTTCAAGAAGATTAAATTTTAAAACACATTAAGGTATTTTGCTTTAATGTGTTTTTTTTAAAAATTGTTTGTTAACTATAAAAAAATATCAGTTGACAAAGCCATTTTTATTACTTATACTAATGTTGTAAATAGTTAAAAATCAAGGAGGAGATATGACAAGTCTTAAATTAAGAGATATGATTTTAATATCTATATTTTCAGCATTAACTGCAATAGGAGCTTTTATAAAATTTGATATTGGAACTGTACCATTTACAATGCAATTTGCATTTTGTGCATACGCAGGATTAATTTTAGGAGCTAAAAAAGGATTTATTTCACAAATTATTTATGTTTTAATAGGATTAATTGGGATTCCAATTTTTGCTAGAGGTGGAGGAATAACTTATGTTTTTCAACCGACTTTTGGATATTTAATTGGATTTATTGTATGTGCTTATGTAATTGGGAAGTTAACAGAAAATATTGATGATTATTATAAAAAAAGTTCAATTTTAAAAATATTTCTAAGTGTACTTACAGGATTATTCTTTGTTTATTTATTTGGAGTAAGTTATTTGTATATGATTTTTAATACTTATTTAGATAAAAGTATTAGTATTTCTAAAGCTATAGCTTTTGGATTTACTCCATATATAGTATCTGACTTTACATTAAGTGTTTTAGTTACATTTTCATCATCAAAAGTTTTATCAGCATTGAAGTCAAAAGGAATGATTAGGACTAGTTATGAATCATAAAAAAATTTTAAAAAAAGTTTTAGATGGAAAAGATATAAAAAAAGATGAAGCTCTTTGGTTACTTAAAAATACTCGATTAAATGATTTATTAAAGGGAAGTTTGAAAATAAAAGTTGAAAACAAATTAGATGATTTTGAGTTTTGTTCTATAATAAATGCTAAATCAGGAAATTGCTCTGAAAATTGTAAATTTTGTGCTCAATCTAGTTTTTATGATACTGAAGTAGAAACTTATGATTTATTACCTTATGAAAAAATATTTAAAAAGGCGCAAAAGAATCAGGAACAAGGAATTGAGTATTTTTCATTAGTAACAACTGGTAAAGGTATAAAAGATGAAAAAACTTTTACTAAAATTTGCGAAATTATAGAAAAATTAAAAGATGAGTTAGAAATAAAAATATGTGCTTCACTAGGAATTATTTCAAAAGCTAAATTAAAAAAATTAAAAAAGATTGGTTTAGATAGATACCATCATAATTTAGAAACTTCAAAGGAATTTTATAAAAAGATATGTAGTACTCATTCTTATGAAGAAAGGTTACAAACTATAAAAAATGCCAAAGAAATTGGTTTAGAAGTTTGTTCTGGTGGATTAATTGGATTAGGTGAAAAAGAATCAGACTTTTTAGATTTAGCTTTTTTATTAAAAGATTTAAAAATTAAATCAATACCTGTGAATGTATTATCACCAGTTGAAAATACACCTATGGAGGATTTAGAGATTTTACAACCAGAAGTTATTGCTAAAAGATTAGCAATATTAAGATATATTTTTCCAAAAGCTATTTTAAGATTAGCAGGTGGAAGAATGTATTTACAAGATTATGAAAAAATATGCATAAAAAATATAGTTAATGCATCGATTACTGGAGATCTTTTGACTACAACAGGAAGTAATGTTAAAAAAGATTTTGAGATGATTAATAGTTTGGGATATTAATGAGTGGCATATTTATTATTGGAACAGATACTGATATAGGCAAAACATTTGTAACTACAGGAATATATAAATATTTAAATAATAAAGGAATTAATGTTTTTCCATATAAACCTATTGAAAGTGGAGCTATTTTAAAAAAGGATCAATATATATCATCTGATATGAATTTTTTGTGTAAAATTAACAATATTAAATATAATAAAAAAATGAATACTTATTGTTTTAAAACCCCTGTTTCACCTCATCTAGCTTGTGAAATTGAAAAAAGAAAAATCAATATAGAAAAAATAAAAACTGATTTCAAATATTTAAAAAATAATTATGACTTTATTTTATGTGAAGGAGCAGGAGGATTACATGTCCCTTTAATTAGAAATAAATACTATATTTATGATTTAATAAGAGATTTTAATTTAGATTCTATATTAGTGACTAGTACTTACGTGGGGACTTTGAATCATACCTTACTTACTATAAATGAATTAAAAAGGTTAAATATAAATTTAAAGGGAATTGTAATAAATAAATATAATGATAAATATTTTGAAAAAGATAATGTAAGAATTATTAAAAATAATTGTAATGTACCAATAGTTTTGGTTAAAGAAAATAAAGATATTGATAAAGCATTTGAAAATACAAATTTTGATAAAATATTTAAAGGAGAAATTGATGGATTTAATTAAAAAAGACTTAAATCATATTTGGCATCCTTGTTCACAAATGAAAGATTATGAAGAATTTGATCCTATTGTTATTAAGTCAGGAGAAGGAATTTATTTAAAAGATATTGATGGAAAAAAATATATTGATGCAATTTCTTCATGGTGGGTTAACTTGTTTGGTCATTCTAATAAAAGATTGAACAATGCAATAAAAAAACAATTAGATGAAATCGAGCATGTTATTTTTGCTAATTTTACTCATAAACCAGCTATAAAATTAGCAAATCGTTTAAGTAAAATAACTCCAGAAGGTTTAGAAAAATCATTTTTTGGTTCTGATGGATCTAGTGCTGTAGAAATAGCTTTAAAAATGGCTTTTAAAGCCCATAAAATTAAAGGAAATGATAGAAATAAGTTTATTGGTCTTAGTGGAGGATATCATGGTGAAACTATAGGCTCAATGTCTCTAGTAGGGAAAAATAAATATAATGAATCTTTTAATGAATTAATGTTTGATTCATTAGTAGCTAGAGCGCCTGATTGCTATAGATGTGATTTAGAAAAAGAAAGTTGCAATGCAAAGTGCTTTGAAGATATGAAAAATAAAATAGAAAATAATTATGATGATTTAGCAGCAGTTATTTTTGAACCGATTTGTCAAGGTGCTGCTGGTATGAATATATATTCTGAAAAATATTTAAAAAAATTAGAAAAAATTTGTAAAAAATATGATATTTATATGATTGATGATGAAATAGCAATGGGATTTGGTAGGACAGGTAAGATGTTTGCTTGTGAGCATGCTGGGATTTCTCCTGATATAATGACTATGTCAAAAGGATTAACTGCTGGATATTTACCAATGTCTATAGTTATGACTACTAATGAAATTTATAATTTATTTTATAATGATTATAATACAGGAAAGAATTTTTTGCACAGTCATAGTTATAGTGGTAATCCACTTGCATGTGCTGTTGCCTTAGAGAGTTTGAAAATTTTTGAAGAAAATAATTATATTGATATTATTAATACAAAATCTAAGGAATTTAAAAAAATATTCATAAATTGTTTCAAAGGTCATGAATTTATTGGAGATATTAGAACTAAAGGTATGATATTTGCTTTAGAAATTGTCAAAGATAAAGATTCAAAAAAATCCTTTGATAAAAATAAAAGAATAGGTTATAAAATATATAAAAAAGCAATAAAAAAAGGACTTCTTATGAGACCAATGGGAGATATCTTATATTTTATGCCTCCATATATAATAAAAAGGAATGAGTTTATTGAAATGATTAAAATTGCAAAAAAATCAATTGATGAATTTTTTTATTAAAATTAAAAAAGTGAAACAATTTAATGTTTCACTTTAGATTAAACTTTATATTAATTAGTATCATTTTGCATTTGGTCCATGAAATTTTGAGCCATTTCCATCATTTGCTCAATATATTCATTTATCTTTTTAATAGCTTCATCAGGATTTTTGTTAACAGTAATCCTTAAAATATTTTTACCGATTTCTAATTGTTTAAAATTATCTTCTAAAACTTGAGTAAGTATTTTTTTAATTTCTTGTCTTGTTTCATCTTCTTTCAATTTTGGTTTGAATTGATCTTGAACAGAAATTAAAATCCTATCTTCTTCATCTTTTTTAATATATTTTATAAACATATCTAAATTATACATAAAACCCTCCTTTAAGATTGACTTATCTAAATAAATTGTATTAAAATTAGAAAAAATGTCAAATTTTTGTTATAAATATATTAATACTGGGTAACTAAAAATGAATAGGGAGGTTCTATGAAAAAAATTTTATATATTGAAAGATCAAAAATGTTTCAAATGATGATAAGAAATATTATTGAAAAAAACGGAGGATATGTTTTCGTTACTTCTTCAGGAGAAGAAGGATTAGAAATTTTATCTAAAGAGAAGATTGATTTTATCATAACTGCTTATATATATGATGATATGAATGCTGAGAAATTAATAAAATCTTTAAATAAAGATATACCTGTAGTAGTTTTATCATCATATGATGAAATAAAAGATGTAAAAAGTTTCTTTAAATTAGGTATAAATGATTATATTTTAAAAAAAGATTTAAAAGAAGAAGAAAGTATTGACACAATTTTAGATTTATTAAAATAAAAAGGAGATAAATGAACTTACCAAACAAAATATCGGTATTCAGACTGTTTTTAGTACCTATTTATTTATTTGTTTTTATTAAATATAATATTAACTATGCAATAATCATATTTTTAATAGCAGGAATAAGCGATTTTTTAGATGGATATATTGCTAGAAAATATAATTTAATTACATCCTTTGGAAAAGTAATAGATCCATTAGCTGATAAGTTAATGCTTATTTCAGTTTTAGCAAGTTTAGTTTATGCAGGATATATTCCTATTATTATATTTTTTATTATTTTTATCAAAGAAATCTTTTTAATTTTTTCTGGTATTTTATTGTATTTTAAAAAAGAGAAAGTTGTTATTGCATCTAATACATATGGAAAATTATCTACAATATTTTTTTATTTAGCGATTTTTGCTATTTTGGTTATTAATAATAAATTTCTAAATATAACTTTGATTATAATAGCTACTTTTTTAACGATGGTTGCATTATATAGTTATATACGTTATTATAAAAGAAATGTCAATAACAATAAAAAATAATTGATTTTTTAAATGATATATAATAAAATTAAAATTACGGAAAAAGATTATGGAGTTGATAATATGATGATGTGTTCTAAGTGCCAAGAAAAAATGGCAGTAGTTTTTGTAAATAAGTTAGGTAAAGAAGATGATAATGTTAAAGGATATTGTTTAGATTGTGCAGATGAATTAGGGATTGATGTTGAATCGGAAATTAAAGATAAAACAGGAATGTCTCAAGAAGAATTTAGTCAATTAAATGACCAAATGGGTAACATGTTTAAAGATATGGATATGGATTCTTTTAAAGAAGAGATGCAAATGATGATGGAAGGTTCTGAGGATAATCCTATGATGAATGCTTTTAAATCATTATTTAATGATGGAGATAATACTGCTAAAGAAAGTAGTAATGCTAAAAAGTCAAAGAAAAAGAGTAAAAATATTTTTAGTACAAAATCCACTAAAAATTTAGACAAATATGGGACTAATTTAACTAAGTTGGCTAAAGAAGACAAAGTAGATAGAGTTATTGGCAGAAATAAAGAAATAGATAGAGTTATACAAATTTTAAATAGAAGATCTAAAAATAACCCTGTTTTAATTGGAAAACCTGGTGTAGGTAAAACAGCTATCGCTGAAGGTTTAGCTGTTAGAATAGCTCAAAAAGAAGTTCCTGAAAAGATTTTTGATGCTCAAATATATTTGTTAGATTTAACAGCTGTTGTTGCAGGGACTCAATTCAGAGGTCAATTTGAAGGTAGATTGAAAAAAATAGTTGATGAAGTTGTTAAACATGGTAATGTGATTTTAGTTGTAGATGAAATTCATAATTTAGTAGGTACAGGAGATGTACAAGGTGGCTCTATGAATGCTGCTAATATCTTAAAACCTGCTTTATCTAAAGGAGATATCCAAATGATTGGATCTACTACTTTAGAAGAATATAGAAAAAATATTGAAAAGGATTCTGCACTAGAAAGAAGATTCCAAAAAATAATTGTTGATGAACCGTCTATTGATGATTCTATAGAAATTGTTGAAGGTATAAAAGATTATTATGAAAAATATCATAAAGTTAGTATTTCAAAAGATGTAATAAAAAAGGCAGTATATTTATCTGAAAGATATATTACAGATAGATTTTTACCTGATAAAGCAATAGATGTAATTGATGAAGCTGGTTCAAGAGCAAATTTAAAAAATAAAGGTTTAGTTGAAATAAAAGCTTTAAAAGATAAGTTAAAAAAGATTGATAGACAAAGAGAAGCACTAGCTTCTAAGGAAGAATATCAAAAGTCGGCTGAGTTAAAAATGGAATCTTATTCAATCGAGCAAGAAATTGAACAGTTAGAAGAGGAAGTTGAGCATGTAGAAATAAAAGAACAAGATATAGCTTATGTAATAGAGTCTTGGACTAATATACCAGTTCAAAAGATTAATGAAGCTGAAGCTCATAAATTACTTCAATTAGAAAATAGACTAAAGTCAAGAGTTATAGGACAAGATAAAGCTATTAAATCACTGTCAAAAACTGTTAGAAGAAATAGATCAGGTTTTAAAAAGAGAAGAAAACCATCTTCATTTATTTTTGTTGGACCTACTGGAGTTGGTAAAACCGAGTTAGCCAGAACTTTAGCTGAAGAATTATTTGGCGATGAAAAGGCTATGATAAGAGTTGATATGAGTGAATATATGGAGAAACATACTGTTTCTAAGTTAATTGGTGCACCTCCAGGATATGTAGGACATGACCAAGGTGGACAATTAACAGAAAAAGTAAGAAGAAAGCCATATTCAGTTATTTTATTAGATGAAATTGAAAAAGCCCATCACGATGTTTTCAATATGCTTTTACAAATTTTAGAAGATGGTCGACTTACTGATTCACAAGGAAGAACAGTTTTCTTTGAAAATACGATTATAATAATGACTTCAAATGCTGGTACAGACCATAAGCATAGTGTAGGTTTTGGAAAAGATTCCTATGAATCAATTGAAGCCAATGTTAAATCTGCTTTAAAAGATATATTTAGACCTGAATTTTTAAATAGAGTAGATGAACAGATTATATTTAATAGATTAGAAAAGCCAGAGTTAAAAGAAATAATTAAACTAATGTTTAAAGAAGTAAATGAAGAGATGAGCGATAAAGATATGAGTTTAGAAGTAACAGATAAAGTTTATGATTTTATATTAAAAAAAGGTTATAGCGTAAAATATGGAGCAAGACCACTAAGACGAGTTATTCAAAAATATATTGAAGATGAAATTGCTGAAAGATATCTAAAAAAAGAATATAAAGACGGCGATCTTGTAAAAGTTGATTTTCAAGATCAGAAATTAATATTTAATTAAATTAAAAACACTACTTTCAAATTAGAAAGTAGTGTTTTTTTTTAATTAAATATGTATATTTTCAAATTTATTAATTTCAGTTTTAATTTTATCTAATAATTTTTTTGAGTTTATATTTATATTGTTTTTGCCTTCATTTTCTATTTTTTCAAAGTATTTTGTTAGTTTAGGGGTATTAAAATTAAGAGAAGACCCTTTTAGTTTATGAGCTAAATGATCCATTTTTTTGTAATTATCAGATTCAATAGCTTCTTCTAAAGGTTTTATTGATTCGGCATATATATCTAAAAAATCATCTTTTAATTCAGCGACTAATTCTTTATCTTTTCCGACGTCTTCATATAAATCTTTAAAAAACTTATGCATTAACTCCTCCTTTTTATTTAATTATAACATATAGTTAAATAATTATAAACATCCAAGTCAAAAAAGACCTGATGTTATCACCAGGTAATAATATCAGTTGACAAAACATCTATTTTTTATTAAAATAAGTATGTAGTGAAATTTAAGGAGGAAATTATGAATATTAATGAAATAAAAGAAATTATAGAATCTGTAAATAAAAATAATGTTGAATCATTATCTTTTGAAAATAATGGAATAAAACTTGAAGTAGTTAATAATAAAGGTGAAAAAGTTAAGAAGAAAATTGTTAAAAAAGATGATATTAGTAAAACAAAGGAAATGGAAGTTAAAGAAAATAATCCAGAAATTAATGAAGAAAACTATGAAAAAATAACATCTCCACTAGTTGGTGTGTTTTATGAATCACCATCGCCTGAAGATCCTGCTTTTGTTAAAGAAGGACAAAGTGTAAATAAAGGTGATGTATTATGTATTGTAGAAGCAATGAAAGTAATGAATGAAATTGTAGCTAAAAATGATGGTGTGATTAAAAAAGTTCTTGTAGAAAATGAAGAAATAGTTGAACACGGTCAAACATTATTTTTGATTGAATAGGTGATTAGATGATTAAAAGAATATTAATTGCTAATCGTGGAGAAATTGCTGTACGAATTATTAGAGCATGTAGAGAAATGGGAATAGAAAGTGTAGCAGTTTATTCTACTGTTGATAAAGAATCATTACATACTCAATTAGCTGATAAAAGTGTATGTATAGGTCCGAGAAGTTTAAAAGAGTCATATTTAAATATTACAAGTATTATTTCAACTGCTTTACTTTATGATTGTGATGCTATTCATCCAGGATTTGGTTTTTTATCAGAAAACCCTAAATTTGCTGAAATGTGTGAAGAATTTGACATAAAATTTATAGGTCCTGATTCAAATATAATTAAAAAAATGGGTAATAAATCTGTAGCAAGAAAAATTATGAAAAAATCAGGAGTGTCAATTGTACCAGGTACAAGTGATATTAGTTCTAAAAGAGAAGGTTTAAAAAAAGCTAAAAAGATTGGATTTCCTGTTTTAATAAAAGCATCTGCCGGTGGTGGTGGAAAAGGAATGAGAATAGCTGAGACTATTGATGATTTTCAAAAAGCATATAATAATGCAAAATCGGAAGCTAAAAATGCTTTTAATGATTCTAGAGTATATATTGAAAAATTAATTGAAAATCCCAGACATGTTGAAGTACAAATATTAGCAGATTCATATGGAAATGTCCTACATTTAGGAGAAAGAGATTGTTCAATTCAAAGAAATCATCAAAAAGTTTTAGAAGAAACTCCTAGTATGATTTTAACTGATAAATTAAGAAAACAAATGACAGATGAATCAGTAAAAGCATGTGAAAAGATTGGATATGAAAATGCTGGAACAATTGAATTTTTAGTAGATAAACATAATAATTATTACTTTATTGAAATGAATACTAGAATTCAGGTAGAGCATCCAGTAACAGAGATGGTTACAGGTATAGATATTATAAAAGAGCAAATAAAAATTGCTAGTGGAGAAAAATTAAGCATAGATCAAAAAGACATTAAATTTTTTGGGCATTCAATAGAATGTAGATTAAATGCTGAGGATCCTTCAAATGATTTTGCACCTTCACCCGGTAAACTAGATATTGTTCATTTGCCAGGAGGACGTGGTGTAAGGTTTGATTCATTTATATATGATGGATATAGTATACCTCCGGTATATGATTCTATGATTGGAAAATTAATTGTACACGGAAAAGACCGTGAAGATGCTATAAATATAATGAAAAGAGCATTAGGTGAATTAGCAATAGATAATGTTAAGTTAAATACAAATTTCTTGTATGATATATTAGATGATGATAAATTTGTTAACTCTAAATATGATACTAGTTATATTGAAACTTTTTTAGAAAGTTATGGTGATTAAATGTTAGATAAGTTTTTTAAAAATAAAAAAACTGTTGAAATAAAAAACACAAATACTTCAGCTCGTTATAATGCATTAAATAAAGATGACTATGTTAAATGTGAAGAGTGTGGAGAAATAATATATAAAAAAGATTTAAAAGAAAATCAAAATCAATGTCTTGAATGTGGATATTTATTTAGATTATCACCAAGACAAAGAATAAATAATTTAGTAGATAAAGATAGTTTTGAGGAATTATTTACTGAAATTACTTCATCAAATCCTATAGATTTTGATAGTTATGAAGAAAAAATTAAGAAATATCAAAAAAAGAGTAATGAAAAAACTGCTATATTAACTGGTATTGGAAAAATCGATGGTAAAGAAGTTGCTATTGGATGTATGAATCCATTTTTTATGATGGGATCAATGGGATCTGCTTTAGGTGAAAAATTAACTCTTTTAATAGAAAAGGCAATAGATGAAAATCTGCCTTTAATTATATTTTGTGCTTCTGGAGGAGCTAGAATGCAGGAAGGAGTTTTTTCTTTAATGCAAATGGCTAAAATTTCTTCAGCACTAAAAAAACATTCGAAAATAGGAAATTTATATATTTCAATATTAACTGATCCTACAACAGGAGGCGTTTCTGCATCGTTTGCAATGTTAGGAGATATAATTATGGCAGAACCAGATGCTTTAATAGGTTTTGCAGGCCCTAGAGTAATTAAACAAACTATAAAAAAAGAATTACCTGAGGGTTTTCAAACTTCAGAATATTTATTAAACCACGGTTTTGTAGATATGATTGAAAAAAGAGATAAGATGAGAGACACTTTAGTAAAAATTTTAAAAATGCACAGGGTTGATAATAATGGATAATTTAACTAAAAGTATTGATGAAATAAAAAAATATGCTGATAAGCATAATTTAACTATAGATAAAGTTATTGAAAATTTTTCAAAAGATAATAAGGATAAAGAAATAAATAAAAAAGCTAAGAGTTCTTGGGATATTGTGCAATTAGCAAGAGATAAAAATAAACCTAAAACACTAGATTTGATTAATTATACATTTGATGATTTTTTACAAATGCACGGTGATAGGTTATATGGAGATGATAAAGCTATTGTAGGTGGAATTGCTCTTTTAAATGATGAACCGGTAACTGTTATAGGTCATCAAAAAGGAAAAACTACAGATGAAAATATTGAAAGAAATTTTGGTATGGCACATCCTGAAGGATATAGAAAAGCATTAAGACTTATGAAACAAGCTGATAAATTTAATAGACCTATAATTACATTTATAGATACTCCTGGAGCATTTTGTGGACTTGAAGCTGAAAAAAGAGGTCAAAGTGAAGCTATTGCTAAAAACCTTTTCGAAATGGCTGATTTTGATGTTCCTATTTTAACGATTATCATTGGAGAAGGAGGATCAGGTGGTGCACTAGGATTAGCTGTAGCTAATGATGTATGGATGCTTCAAAATTCTATATATTCTGTAATTTCACCTGAAGGATTTAGTTCTATATTATTAAAAGATGCTTCAAAAGCAAGCAAAGCTACTGATATGATGAAAATAGTTCCTAAGGAATTAAAAAGATTAGGTTTAATTGATAAAATAATTAAAGAACCAGTAAAAAATGATTTAGATTCGCTTGGTAAAAATTTAAAGAAAAATATTGAAAATATTATGAAAGAATATAAAAAAGATAAAGATTGGATTGAAAAAAGATATAAGAAGTTTAGAGAATATGGAGAATTTAATAAATAATTTAAAAGAGATTATAGTGATCTCTTTTTTTTTAATTGATTTTTAATTCTTTTTTAATATTTATCTGCTATAGTTTTATTTGAGACTAAAGGAGGTAAATTATCGGAATTTTAATTAAATATACTTTTAGAAATATAAAAGAACATAAATTTAGAACCTTCTTAATTATATTATCAATTATGTTATCTGTAGGATTATTTTTTGCATCTTTTTCAATATCTGATGTATTAACTAATGTAATTATGGGAAATATTAAAAGTCAAATTGGAACTGCAGAGATAAATATACAAGCAGGTAGGTTTTCATCTAATAGTATGATTAAGAAAAAAGATTTAGGAAAATATTCTGACCAAGTGAAATATTCTGTTGGAGTAGTAGAAAAATATGTTAAATTTTATACAAAAGATGGAAAAGAAATGGATGTAAATTTAAAAGGTTTTAAATTAAATGATTTAGAAAAAATAAATCCGATAAACTTTATTGATTTTATTGGAAAAGAAAAATTTAATGGTAAAAAAGTTATTATAAGTCAAGATTTTGCAAATGAAAATAATAAAAAAATAGGTGACTATATTAAATTACAGTTTTCAGAAGATATTAAACCTTTTGTTGTTGCTGGAATTTCGAAAAATGAAGGGTATTTCAAAAAAAATCCTTATTCAAATGGTAAAAGTACTAAGATGATTGTGCCTAGAGAAACTCTTAGTAGATTTAATGGTGCACCAAATATGGTTAATGTTATTTATGTTAAAAGTGTAAATGATAAAAATATTGAACAAACTATTAATAATTTAAAAAAAGTATATAACAAAGAAAAAGTAGAAAAAATGATTACTAAAAGTGAAATAGATGCACAAATTAAACCTATACGTATTCCATTTATGTTTATGCTTATTTTAGTAATTATAATAAGTATTTTTATAATATATACTTCATTTAAAGTTATAGCTTTAGAAAGACTGCCTGTATTAGCAACTTTTAGAAGTGTTGGTGCAACTAAAAAACTTACTGATTTTATATTATTAATAGAAGCATTTATTTATGCAATATTAGGAAGTATTTTTGGAATATTAATTGGTAAAAAGCTATTATCAATAGTTTCAAATATGATAGTAAGTGATGTACAAAATGTAAGCATAAATTATCCGATTATAAATATTTTATTTGCATTTGTTTTTGGAATAGTTTTATCAATAATTAGTTCATTAATACCAATAGTTAAAATTTCTAAAACATCAATTAAAGATGTTTTATTAGATACTTATAGAAAAGCAAGTAAAAATATAAGTATTATACGTTATATTATAGGTATCATTAGTATTATTTTATCTATAATATTACCTAAGGTATTTTCAGAAGGTAAGATGGCTAGTTTATCTGGTGGATTAGGTATAATCTTTATGATAATAGGTGTTATATGCTTTATTCCTTGGCTTACAGATAAATTTATAAATATTTTTGAAAAATTGTTTGGTAAAATCTTTGGTAATATTGGTTTATTATCAGTAAAGAATATGCGTGGTAATAAGAGTACATATGATAATATTATTCTTTTGACTATTGGGATTGCAAGTGTTTTAACAATAATGGTAATTTCAACTAGTATGAAAGATTATACTATGAAGTATTTTAATCTATTAAATTATGATATTGAAGTAAATGTAAGTAATGCTTCAAAAGTAACTGGACAAAGAATTTTATCTATTCCTGGTATTAAAGAAAATATTTTTTACCAAGGGACAAGTTCTAGATTTAAATATAATGATAAAGAGTTTTTAAGATATATTACAGGTATTAATAGTAAAAAATATATTGAATATTATAATTATGATATTTTAAACGAAGAAAATGATAAAAAGCTAATTGAAAAACTTTTGACAGGAAGAAAATTAATAGTTGGAAAAACTGCTAAAGAAAAACATAATTTAACTAAAGGTCAAATAATTAATTTAAAAACATCTGCTGGGATGAGAGAGTATGAAATTATAGGATTTATTGATACTAATCAAAGCAATGGATTATATGGTATAACTTCAATGTATAATTTAAAACACGATTTAAAGGTAAGTTGGGGTTTAAATATGGCTATAAAAGTATCAGATGGTTATAATATAGAAAATATAAAAAAAGAAATTAATAAAAAATTATCTAACTATAGATGGTCTCGTGTTCAAACTTTAGATGAAAAAAGAAAAAATATGACTCAAGAAAGTCAAAAAATAGTTTTAATATTATCTGCGTTTTCATTGGCTACTAGTTTAATTGGATCCATAGGTGTAATGAATAACTTTTTAGTTAGTTTTTTAGCTAGAAAAAAATCATTAGCAATTTTCACATCAGTAGGAATGAATAAAAAGCAACAAAAGAAGATGCTACTTTTAGAATCTATTTCAGTTGGGATTGTCGCTTCTATTTTCGGACTGATTACTAGTCAGTTAATTTTACTCAAAGTAAATACTTTACTTGAAAAAATAAATTTAAGCTTCAATCTTAATTTAACACTTTTGATTAGTATATATGGTATAGTAGGATCCATTTTAATTTGTACAGTAGCATCTTTAGGAGTGTTAACAAGATTAGGTAAGGTTAGTGTTATTGAGGAGCTAAGATATGAGTAAGGAGGAATATGTCTATAATAGTAGATGTGAAAAATATATATAAAAATTTTGATTTAGGACAAGAAGTTGTTAAAGTTTTAAAGGATATTACTTTTCAAATTAATAAAGGAGAATTTGTATCATTGATGGGACCATCTGGTTCAGGTAAATCTACTTTGCTTTATTTAATAGGCGGATTAGATAAACCGACTAAAGGAAAAGTATTATTTAATGAAAAAGAGTTAAGTTTATTAGATGATAAACAGGAAAGTATAATGCGAAGAAGAGAAATTGGATTTGTTTTTCAATTTTATAATTTAGTTCCTAATTTAACAGTTAGCGAAAATGTACTTTTACCTATTTTGCTTGATGGGAAATCTGCTAAAAAATATGATGATAAATTGAATAATATTTTAGATTTAGTAGGTTTAAGTGATAGAAAAAATCATAGGCCAAATGAACTTTCAGGAGGGCAACAACAAAGAGTAGCAATAGCAAGAGCTTTAATAAATGAACCTGATTTAATATTAGCAGATGAACCTACTGGGAATTTAGATAGTGTTACTGGTAGAGAAATAATGGAACTTTTTCAAAAAATTAATAAAGAAAAAAATAAAACTATTGTACAAGTAACACATTCGAAAAAAGCAGCTAAATTTGGTTCTAGGATAATCAATTTAAAAGATGGGAGGCTAATATAAATGAAAATATTTAAAAAGATAGTTATTACTGTTTTGGTGATTATTATATCAATATTTGCAATTGCCTGTAGTAAAGAAGAAAAAAATAATAAACCTAAAGAAGTTAATGAAAAAATTGAAAAAGAAAAAGAAGAAGAAAAAATTAAAGATGTATTAGCATATGGAGTAATAGATTATACAAAAAAACAAAGTATAAGTGTAGATTTTAATGCTAGAATTGATAAAATCCATGTTAAAGAAGGTGAAAGAATAAAGAAAGGCGATCCTTTAGTAGAATTTGATATATCAGAACTTCAAAATAATATTGAAAGTAAAAAAATGGAAATTGAAGAAACAAAGTTAGAATTAAGTAATAATAATTTTGATGATGATCGATTGAGATTAGATATAGAAACTGAAAAAATAAATTTAAAAAAGTTAAAAGATGATTTAGTTGATAAGGCTAATTTATATAATAAAGGAGCTATATCAAAAGATGAATTAACTAAATTGAAAAATGAGTTATTAATTAAGGAAAATAATTTAGAAAAGTTAAAATTAAATTTAAAAACTAGTTTAGAGAATGAAAAAGAAAGAAAACAAAGACTTAATAATAAGTTAAAACGATTAAGGTCTGAATTAAAAACTTTAAATGAAAAATATTCAAAAGCTAACTTTACCAATGGCAATCAAATTGTATCAAATATTGATAATGGAGTAGTTGTAGAAGTTAATTCTTCTGAAGGATCTTATGTTAATAGAGAAAATAAAGTTTTAACAATAGTTGACCTAGATTCTAGAATAGTAAAAGCAGATATAGCTCAAGAATTTATATCGAAAATTAAAAAAGGACAATCGGCTACTATCACATCTCAAGCTGTTCCTAATAAAGAGTATGAAGGTGAAATTGTAAGAATTTCAGGTGTTTCAACTAAGAAAAGTGGAGAGACTATTGTACCAATTGAAATAAAAGTTAAAAATATAGATGATAAGTTATTTTTAAATTTTGATGTTGATGTTAAAATCAAATTATAAGTTTTAAAAGTCCCAATTTAATTTGGGATTTTTTAATTAAATAAACTTTTAGTAAAAATTTAGTAAAAATCATTGACTAATTAGTAAAATGCTTTTATAATAAATTTAAGGAGGAATTAAAATGAATGTTTCAGAAGGTAAAATTAATAAAGAAAAAATATTAATAGTTGAAAATAAAAAATATAAGTTACAAATTCCTTTGGATTACGGAATAAGAATAAGTAACTTAAAATTTAAAAAAAGTAATATAAATTTTTTAGCAAGTGGAGTTGATGTAGAAAAAAGAGTTGGTAATAAAAAATGGAAGTTAAGGGGAGGACATAGACTTTGGCATACGCCTGAAAGTTTTCCAAGAACTTACTTACCTGACAATAGTCCTATTGAATATAAATTCGATAAAGATAAAGTAATATTAAGTCAAAAATTAAATGAAAAAACTAAAGTAAAAAAAGAGATTCATATAAAATTTATTGAAAATGGAGAAAAAGTACAATTAGATCATTTTATAATAAATCAAGGAATGTGGCCGATTGAAACAGCTGCTTGGGCAATAACTATGATGCATCCTGGTGGAAAAGCAATTGTTCCTTTAAATAATGATAATAAAGAATATTTAAGTACGAAGTCTTTCTCAGTTTGGCCTTATTGTTCATTGGCAGATAAAAGAATAGAATTTAAAGAAGATGAGTTTTTAATAAATCAAGATTCGAATAATAGTAATTCTTTTAAAATAGGAACTAATAATAATAGAGGATTTGTAAAATATATTTTTAAAGATTATATATTTAAAAAAGAGTTTGATTATGTGGAAAATAAAAAATACCCAGATAAAGGTTGTAATTTTGAACTATATACAAATGATAAATTTTTAGAATTAGAAAGTTTAAGTTATAAAAGAAAAGTTTATCCACAAGATCATATTAAACATAGAGAAATTTGGACTATAGGAGAAAATTATGGAAAAAAATGATTTGATTTTAGAATATAAAAAAGTATTTAATGATAAAAAGAAAAAGCGAGTATTTTTTGCTCCAGGAAGAGTAAATTTAATTGGTGGACATGTAGATTATCATGGAGGAAAAGTTTTACCTTGTGCAATTAATTTTGGAACTTATTTAGTGGTTTCTAAAAGAGATGATAGTAAAATCAAAGGATATTCGTATAACTTTAAAGAAATTGGTATTATAGAAAATAATATTAATGACTTAAAATTTAGTAAAAATGATGATTGGTTTAATTTTGTCAAAGGAGTTATTAAGAAATTAAAAGAAAAAGGTATTGAAATTAATAAAGGTTTCAATATGTATTTTAAAGGAAATATTCCAAATGGTGCAGGTTTATCTTCTTCAGCTTCATTAGAATTAGTTATTTTAGAAGCATTAGATACACTTTTAGATATTGGTCTTTCAAAAAAAGAAAAGACACTTGTTGCAAAAGATGTAGAAAATAATTTTATAGGAGTTAATTGCGGTATTATGGATCAATATTCAATTGCTTTTGGAAAAAAAGATTATGCAATTTTACTTGATTGTGATTTAAAAACTCATAAATATGTGCCATTTGAAATAGATGGTTATAAAATTATGATAATAAATACAAATAAAGAAAGAAAATTAGCTGATTCAAAATATAATGAGAGAAGAAAAGAATGTAAAAAAGGTTTAGATATTTTACTTTCGAAAAGTCAAAAGGAAAAATATAAAGATTTAAATTTATTTGACTATAATGATTATAAAGATAAAATAGATGATTTGAAGCCAAGAATTAGAGCTTTTCACTATATTAGTGAAAACAAAAGAACAATTGATGCTTATAAAAAGTTAATAGATAATAATATAGAAAGTTTTGGAGAAAAAATATTTGAATCACATAAATCATTAAGAGATAATTATGAAGTTTCTTGTAAAGAACTAGATTTTTTAGTAGATTTTGTAAAAAATAAAAATTCTGTTATAGGAGCTAGAATGACAGGTGCAGGTTTTGGCGGATGTACAGTAAATATTGTTAAAGAAGATAATATAGATAAAATTAAAAAAGAAATTTTACAAAAATATTACGATGAATTTGGTAAAAAGCCGTCAATTTATATAGCAGATGTAGGAGATGGATGTAAAGAAATAATTAAAGGATGATAAAATGGCAACTTTGAAAGATATAGCAAAATTAGCTAATGTTTCTTCTTCCACTGTTTCTAGAGTATTAAACTATGATTCATCATTACATGTTTCAGAAGAAACAAGAAAGAAGATTTTTAAAGCAGCAGAGAAATTAAATTATAAAAAAATTAAGAATAAAAAAATAGTAAATAATAAAAAAAATAATGATTTTAAATTTGCAATTAGTCAATGGTATTCTCAAAATGAAGAAATCGCTGATCCTTATTATTTATCAATAAGAGTTGGTGTAGAAAAAGCTTGCAATAAAAAAGAAATTGAAACAGTTACTTTTTTTAAAAAGGATATTAAAAATTTAGAAGATATCGATGGAATAATAGCTATAGGTAAGTATTCTAAAAATGAAATATCTAGTCTAAGAAAAATAAGTCCAAATATAATATTTGTTGATTATTCTCCTGATGAAAACTTATATGACTCTGTAGTAATAGATTTTGAAAAATCAGTAAAAGAAATATTAGATTATTTTATAGATAATAATCATAAAAAAATTGGATATATTGGTGGCCAAGAATATATAGGTGAAAAAAAAGTTAAGTTAAAGGATCCAAGGGAAATAATTTTTAAAAAATATTTAAAACAAAAAAAAATTTATAATCCTAATTTAGTAAAAACAGACTCTTTTAGTGTTAAATCAGGTTATAAATTAACTAAAAAATTATTACAAAATGAAAAATTAAGTGCTTTATTTGTAGCTAGTGATTCTATGGCTGTAGGTGCAATGAGAGCAATAAAAGAAAAATCATTAAAAATACCAGATGATATTTCAATTATTGGGTTTGATGATATTCCAACTGCAGAATATTTGACTCCTACATTATCTACTGTATGTGTTTATACAGAGCATATGGGCAAAACAGCAGTACAGAAATTAATAAATAAATTAGAAAATGGAACTAAAATCCCTGAAAAAACTATTGTTCCTACAAAATTAATTTTAAGAGAAAGTG
>JBNJDJ010000029.1:0-21310 GCA_051744845.1 Bacillota bacterium | reverse complement strand
ATTATAAAGAATAGGAGGAAATTATGAAAAAAAATTTGTCAATTGAGTATTGTACTTCTTGAGGTTATTTACCAAAAGCTGTTAGCTTAACAGAAAAAATATTAAATGAATATAAAAATGATTTTGAATTTATTAAATTAATCCCATCTTCAGGTGGGGTATTTGAAGTAACTTTAAATAATGAATTAATATATTCAAAGAAAAAAACTGGTGAATTTCCAAAATTTAAAGATCTAAATTTATAAAAATATAAGGCATAACTATTAGTTATGCCTTTTTATTTAAAATCATTTATTAATTTTTTTAAACTTTTTTCAAATTTTTTATCATCTTTAAATGTTCTTTTACTAAATTTAGTATAAACATTATGTTTTTTTCTTAAATCTCTATTTATATCCCTTTTTAATAATAATCTATCAATATTCTTATTGTTAATAATCTTACCATATTGATTAATACATATTATATTTTCACTTATAACCATTCCACATAGACCATAATCTTGAGTTACAATAATATCTCCTTCTTTAGATATATTTACAATTTTAAAATCTACATTTTCACTTACTGGATCAACTGAAATAACTTTTGAATATGCACTATTTATTTGATGATTATAATTTTTTATAATAATAACTTTTATAGAAAATTTTTTAGCTATTTTTTCAACATTTTTTATAACTGGGCAAGAATCAGCATCAATTAATATTCTCAATTACAATCTCCTTTATACGGATTTACATGTACCATGCAGTGTTTAACTTTTTTAAATTCATTCTCTACAGTTAAATGTACTTTTTCTGCAATATCATGAGATTCATTCAAAGTTAAGTCTCCACATGCTCTAATTTCAAGATCAATATATATCTTATCTCCATGTAACCTGCTTTTTAATAAATCAATTGATATAACTCCATCAATACTTAAAACAACATCTTTTATTTTTTTAACTAATTTTTTATCAGCAGCTGTATCAATAAGTCCTTTAACTGAATCAATATAAATATCTACTGCTACTTTTATAACCAAACTAGCTATAACTATTGAAAAAACAGGATCTAAAATTGGATAACCCATCCGTGAACCTACTATACCAATCAAAGCTCCTACTGATGATAAAGCATCTGATCGGTGATGCCAAGCATCAGCTTTTAGCGCTTTAGATTCAATTTTTAAGGCTCCTTTGATAGTATATCTATACATAAATTCCTTAGATAAAATTGATAGTATTGCAGCATAAATAGTTATAAATCCTGGTGTTTGAAAATTATTTGCTTGAATAATATTAATGGCCTTATAAGCAATATAACCACCAGTAAAAAAAAGAATTATAGCCAAAATTTTTGAAATAACTAATTCAATTTTTTCATGACCATATTGATGTTTATCATCTTGCTTTTTTGCAGAAAATTTTACAGCAAAAAAAGCTATAAAGGAAGTAATAACATCAGAAACAGAATGGAACCCATCAGCGATCATTGCAGATGAATTTCCTAAAATTCCTATTACTATTTTAACAATAGATAGTAATGTATTTCCAACTATTGATACTAGAGTTGTTTTTTTAGCAACTTTTATTTTTTCCATATTTTTCTCCTAATTAAATGTTGATAATACCTAATAATTTTAAAGACATAATTAATATAGCTCCAGTTAAAATAATTTTTACTATTTTCTCACCCTTCTTTATTTGTGAAACCGATCCAATATATGCACCAATTGCATTTCCAATAGCTAATATAATTCCATATATAAAATTAACTTTCCCATTTATCAAAAAAATAATAAATGATGGAATCATGTATATTAAAACAATAAACATCTTAGTACTATTAATTTTAACTAATTTATAATTAGTTACTAAAGTTAGTGACATAATAATTAAAAATCCAACTCCCGCTTGTATAACTCCACCATATATACCAACAAAGAAGAATAAAACTGAACCTAATAAAAGATTTTTCTTTTTAAAAAATTTAAGTTTACGATGTGGTTGAAATATAATTATACCTAGCATCAAAAACATAACTACGGCTAAAACTTTATCAAAAACATCATTTGATAAATTCACTGCAATTTTTGAACCTAACATAGCACCTATTACAGCTGGAATACCAAATCTGACCGCCAATTTCCATTCAAAGTATCCTCTATCTTTAAATGATTTTACAGAAGTTATACTAGCAATTAAAATAGCTAATCTATTAGTTCCATTAGCAACTGCAGAAGGTAAGCCTAAAAAAGTTAACATTGGTAATGTTAATAATGAACCTCCACCTGCCATTGTATTAACAATACCTGCAAATACTCCAATTAATATTAAATATATATAATTCATAAAGACTCCTTTGAAATCTATTTAAAGATAGTATATCATAATCTTTATAATCTATAAATTATTTCCATATTTTTTTCTAGCATTTTTAGTTAAATATTTTTTTCTAAGTCTAATAGCATCAGGAGTTATTTCTACTAACTCGTCGTTATCAATAAATTCTAATGCTTCCTCTAAAGTGAATTCTCTAGGTTCAATTAAGTTTATAGCCTCATCTGCTCCAGATGATCTAACATTAGTAAGTTTTTTATTTTTACAAGGATTAACCTCTAAATCTTTATCACGGTTTGACATCCCAATTATCATACCTTCATAAACTTCTGTAGCAGGTTTTATAAATATCTTTCCTCTTTCTTTTAACTTAAAAAGTGAATAAGCCATAGCTTCTCCATGTTTCATTGAAATCATAACACCATTTTGTCTTCCAGGTATTTCACCTACATGTTTGTCATATTCATCAAAAGATCTTTCTAATGTACCTTCTCCACGTGTATCATTAATAAATTGCATTCGATAACCAAGTAGACCTCTTGTTGGAACTTTATATTCTAAAGTAGTTAAGTTCCTTTGCGATTTCATAGAAACCATTTGACCTTTTCTATTATTTAATTGGTTAATTACATTTCCAGAATATTCATCAGGAACTTGAACAATTACTTCTTCATAAGGTTCTTGCTTTTCTCCATCAATATTTCTTATTAAAACCTCAGGTTTTGAAACACCTAATTCATAACCTTCTCTTCTCATATTTTCTAATAAAATAGATAAATGCAGTTCACCTCTACCTGAAACTTTATATCCTTCATTTTCACTTAAAGCCTCTACTTTTAAACCTACATTAGACTCTAATTCTCTATCTAATCTTTCTTTGATCTTTCTACTAGTTAAAAATTTGCCACTTCTTCCAGAAAAAGGTGACTTATTTGGATAAAAATTCATTGATAAAGTTGGCTTTTCAATATCAATCATATCCATAGGTTCAACTTTTCCAATATGACCAATAGTTTCACCAATATGAATATTGTCAATACCAGCTACTACAACAATATCTCCAGAATATGCCTTCTCAACTTCAATTTTATTTATTCCTTCATATATATAAAGTTTTGAGATTTTACCTTTTTCTAAACTACCATCTCTTTTGTATATTTCAACAGTATCTCCTACTTTTATAACACCTTGTTTAATACGTCCTATACCTAATCTTCCAACATATTCATCATAATCTAAAGTCGATACCTGAAGTTGTAAATCTTTATCATCTAAATTTGGATAAATTTCTACATGTTCTTTAATTCCTTTTAATAAAGGTTTAATATCTTCATTTTTATCTTCCCATTCATTTCTTATAACACCATCAATTGCTGCTCCATAATAAATAGGAAATTCTAATTGTTTTTCAGTTGCATCTAATTTGAAAAACAAATCAAAAACTTCATCTACTACTTCACTTGCTCTTTGCTCATCTTTATCCATTTTATTAATTAATAACATAGGTTTCAATCCATGTTCTAAAGCCTTCTTTAAAACAAATCTTGTTTGAGGCATAGGTCCTTCTTGTGAATCAACTAATAAAATTGCTGTATCTAAAGTTTTCATAATTCTTTCTACTTCTGATGAAAAATCAGCATGACCTGGGGTATCTACAATATTTATTTTAACATCATTATATACTACTGAACAATTTTTTGAATATATTGTAATTCCACGTTCTTGTTCTAAATCATTCGAATCCATTATACAATCTTTTACATCTTGATTATCTCTAAATACTCCTGTTTGATCCAGTAATGCATCTACTAAAGTAGATTTCCCTGCATCAACATGAGCAATAACACCGACATTTATAACACTTTTACGTTCCATATCTCTCCTTAATAAATTCTTTTACTTCACTCATTTTTTTATTGTATAATTAAAATCAAGTATTGTGAAGGATTATTTTGAAATAATTTGATTTTTTTGTTAATATTAGTTTAGGTGATAAAATGGAAAAATATATAAAAACAGATTGGAAAGATATTTTAAACAAAGAATTTAAAAAAGATTACTTTAAAAATTTAAAACAATTTTTAAAAAAAGAAAGAAAAAACTATACTATTCATCCTAAAGAAGAAGAAATTTTTACTGCTTTTAATTTAAGCTCGTACAAAAACACTAAAGTAGTTATTATTGGTCAAGATCCATACCATGGAAAAAATCAAGCTCACGGTTTATGTTTTTCTGTAAATAAAGGCATTAAAATTCCTCCGTCTTTAAGAAATATTTATAAAGAATTAAAAAATGATATTGGTTGCAAAATCCCAAAGCACGGATACTTAAAAAAATGGGCTGAACAAGGAGTTTTAATGATTAACGCAGTATTTACAGTAAGAGATGGTGATGCTAATTCTCATAAAAATAAAGGTTGGGAAAATTTTACTAAGTCAGTTATTAAGAATATAAATCAAAAAGACAATCCTGTCGTTTTTATTCTTTGGGGAAACTATGCTCAAAAATATGAGAAATTTATAACTAATCCAAATCACAAAATTATTAAATCATATCATCCAAGTCCACTTTCTGCTTCAAGAGGTTTTTTTAATACTAAACCTTTTTCTAAAACTAATGAGTTTTTAAAAAATAATAATTTAAAACCAATTAATTGGTGTATTTAAAAAAAAGATTATTACCATAATATGGTAATAATCCTTCTTTTTATTTATTATTTAATTCAACATCAATATCACATGTACAATTTTCATCGTTACTAGTTTTTGAACCATGTGGACAACCAATACATTTTTGACCACTTTTTTTGGCTTTATATATATACATAATAGAGCTAAATAAAATAGCCAAAAGAATTATAGAAACTATAATGTTTCCCATATTTCCTCCTTAAGCATTTACCGACGCTTCATTATTAACCATTGAATTTTCTCTTTTCATTAAATAAACAATAAAGCTTATCATAATAATTACTGCTATAGAACCTGAAATGAATCCATTTCCTAAGTTTCCTTTAGTAAATAGAGTTCCAAATTGATAAGTAATAAATGCTACTATATAACCTACTGAGAATTGGAAAGCTACTCCTCCAAATAACCATTTTTTACTTTCCATTTCTGCATTCATAGCTCCTATAGCCGCAAAACAAGGTGGAGTAAACAAATTAAATACTAAATAAGCTAATGCAGCAGCTTGTGTTAATCCCATAGTACTTGCTACTTCACTAGCTCCATTTACTAATGCAAATTCTTCTGGATTAATAAAATTAGTAATTGAATATACTACGGCTAAAGTTCCAACTACATTTTCTTTAGCAATAAATCCAGTTATTGCAGCAGCTGCCAATTGCCAAGTGCCAAAACCTAAAGGTATTAAAAGAATAGCAAAAGGAGATGCTATAGAGGCTAAAATACTTGTATCTTGTGCACCTTGAGCTACAACATTGAAATTCCAAGTAAATGTTTGCATAATTTGAATTATAGCATTACAAATTAAAATAATTGTAGCTGCTTTTATAACAAAAGCTTTACCTCGAGAAATCATTGATATAAATGCTCTTTTTATACTAGGTACTTTATAATCTGGAAGTTCCATAATAAAATGATTTTGTCTTTTTTCTTCACCAGTTATTTTACGAACTACTAATGCTCCTATAATTATAATTGCTATACCCATGAAATACATACTTGGTCCAACCCAAGATGAATTTGGAAAAAATACTCCAGCGAATAAAGCTATTACTGGTAATTTAGCACCACAAGGCATAAAAGGTATAAGCATTGCTGTTGTTCTTCTTTGTCTTTTATTTTTTATAGTTCTTGTAGCCATAACACCTGGAATAGCGCAACCTGTACCAATAACCATAGGTATAATCGATTTTCCTGATAATCCTACCTTTTTAAAGAAGCGATCCATAATTACAGCTACTCTTGCCATATAACCAGAATCTTCTAAAAGTGCTAATAAGAAAAATAAAACCATAATTAAAGGTAAAAAACCTACAACTGCCCCAACTCCACCAATAATACCATCTAAAAGAAGTGCTGATAATATTGGAGAAACACTTTCACCTAAAGATGTTTCAACAATTGCATAAATCTTATCAATCCAACCTACAAAAGTATCTGCAAGTAAAGGACCTACATATGTTTGAGAAATAGCAAATACTGCCCACATAATAACTGCAAAAATTGGTAAACCTAAAACTTTATTAGCTACTATATTATCAACTGATTTTTGTAACTGTTTAGAATTTTCTTTTCTAATTTCTACATTTGAAACTAAACTTTTAACAAAATTAAATCTTTTTTTATCAATTTCTTTTGCTTCTTCTTTATTTGATAAATCAGCATTTTTATAATTAAATACTTGTTTTTGATCATTTCCTTGAACATCAACAGTTCTTTTAATTAATTTTTTTAAACCGTTATCTTTATTTTTAGTTGCAATAGTTTTAACAACAGGACAACCTAACTCTTTTTCTAATTTTTTCACATCAATTTCAATATTATTCTTTTTAGTTAAATCGTATTTATTTAACGCTACTACTACAGGTATTCCTAATTCTAAAAGCTGTGTAGTAAAAAATAATGATCTACTTAAATTAGTAGAATCTACTATATTAACTATTACATCTGGATTTTCATCTTTTACAAAATCTCTTGTAATAGATTCTTCATTTGTAAATGGTGACATAGAATAGGCACCAGGTAAATCTATACCAATAATTTCTTTATTTTTATATAAATTTTCTTTTATTATTCCTTCTTTTTTCTCTATTGTAACCCCTGACCAATTACCAACCTTTTCAATTTTTCCTGTTATAGCATTAAATAGTGTTGTCTTACCACTATTAGGATTACCAGTTAGTGCAATTTTCATAAAACCCTCCTAAAATATATTAGTTTATAATAATAAGTTCTGCTAACTCTTTATCTATACAATATTTAGCATTATTTATAATAATTGAATAATTATCTGATAAAACAGATACAATTTTAACCTTTTCACCTTCAAAGCAACCTAAGCTAAATAAAAAATCACGTAGGTCATCTCTTTTAGTTTTTATTTTTAAAATTTCATATTCTTTATTTAAAGTCCCTTGAGATAAATTATTTATTTTTTTATGTTTTTCATCTTCTTTATCAAAAGATTTAAACATTTTTTGAACTAGTGATATCACCATAACTCCTCCAATTCTAGAATTTATTATATTTAAAGTATACTTTATAATGATATTCGTTATCATCTACATGTTAAATGATAAACGATAATTATTCTCATGTCAAGTTATTTATTAAAAAACATATGCCCGTAAGCATATGTTAATTATTTATATTTAATTTAAGTAGTTTTCAATTAATTTAACCCTTTTTTTAGGATCTCCCATCATCTTATAAGTTTTTTTCCAATTAATTAATGAATCTAGATAAACAGTTACTCCCTCAATAACTTTTTTCGTTGTATCTAATTGATCAAAAGGATGCAAATAATACCCATCCTTAGTTTTAATATAAAAATCTCCAATAATATCTATTTCAACATCTTCAATATAATATTTTTTAAAAACACCAGTTTTATAATTTTTTACTGGTTCACTTTCAACAGATTCACCTAGTTTATCTAAAATATTAAAAACTTTATTTTTATCTTTAGGATTGATTATGATATCTAGATCATTTGGATTTTCCAAAATATCATAAAAATATAAAAGTGTAGAACCTCCTATTGCCCATCTAATATCTTTTTCATTAAATAGCTTTGCTATTTCTTTTAAAACTTCAATATTTTCCATTTTATCCTCCAAAAATATTTATATTTTTATTTTCTATTATTTCTATTATTTTTTTAAACCAGACAGTAAATTTTTTAGGATTTTTGGAAATATCACGTATTAACTCATTATAATCAATCCATTTATATTCAAATACTTCATTTTCATCTGGTTTGATACTTTCACCATTATATTTTCCAATATATACATTATCAAATTCATACTCTGTAAGCCCATTTTCAAATTCTTTCTTATAAATAAAATCAAATATTTTTTTCATTTCACAATCAAAACCCATCTCTTCTTTTAGTCTTCTATGAGTTGCATTTTCTAAACTTTCACCAAATTTAGGATGTGAACAACAAGTATTAGTCCATAATCCTGGCGAATGATATTTATTTAAACTTCTTTTATGAATTAACATTTCTTTTTTTTCATTAAAAACTAAAATAGAAAATGCTAAATGTAATTTCTTTTCTTTATGAGCTTTAATTTTTTCAACTTTACCTACTCGTTTTCCTTCTAAATTAACTAAATTTATATATTCCATATTTACCTCTCCTTTGTTATAATATATAATAACATACAAAGGAGGAATTATGAATAAAAAAATCGCTGTTATTGGTGCTGTTTTAGAACCGCCAAGTAAATGTTTTGAAAAATTTAATTCTACTGTTAGTAATTATAAAGGATTAATCAAAGGTCGTATGGGTATACCTTTTGAAAAAGAAAAAATGTCAGTAATTTCTATAACAATTATAGGAACTTTAAATGAAATAAATAGTTTAACTGGAAAATTAGGTAATATTGATGGCGTAACTGTAAAAACAAGTATATCTAAAAAGGAAATATAATAGAAAGGTTTTTTTATGAATACTAAAGAAAAAATAATTATGGAATCATTAAGAATTTTTTTAATAGATGGATATGAAAATACTTCTTTAAGACTTGTAGCTCAAAAAGTTGATATAAAAAAATCCTCTATTTATTATCATTTTAAAAACAAAGAGGACCTTTTTATAAATTGTATAAATTACTTTTTAGATTCAATTACACATCATATCAAAAAATCTATAAAAAATATTGAAGATCCTGAAAAAAAATTAGATACTTTAATAACTTCACTTTTAGAATTTAATACTAACTTAGCAGTTAGATTTGATACTCAATATACTAAACCAATTAATCATCATCAAATGTTAAAATATGCAACTAAAAATTTCATATTTACTAGAGAAAAAATAGATAAATATTACGATTTTTTGAAATCTGAAATCATAGATATTGTTGATACTGGAAAGAAAAAGAATTTAATAAAAAATACAATAGACACAGATATCCTTACTTTTCAAATTCTTTCTACAATCGAAGGTTACATGTCTTTATCAGAAATATATTCTTCAATTACTGGAACTAAAATTAGAAAACAACTTAGAAAAAGTTTATGGAAAACAATAGCTAAACCAAAAACTAAAGACAAATCAAATTCTTTTTCTAAAACATTTTTAGGAGCTAGATGGTAATCTAAATTTTTTTTAATAATTCAGACAACAAAATATATATTCTATTAATTGATTCAATACTCACTTTTTCATTTGTAGTATTTGCATCATAAATATCTGGACCAATTGAAATAATATCTAATTTAGGATTTTTTTCTTTAAATACACTACATTCTAATCCAGCATGTATTTTTGTCAAATTTATTTTCTGATTAAATAAACTTTCATAAGTTTTTTTAAAATTATTTCTTATTTTAGAATAAGATTGATAATTCCATGCTGGATATTCTAAATCAAATTCCAATTTACAATTAATTAATGAAGAGATACAGTTTAATTTATATTTTAAATATTTTTTAAAACTGTCTTTGAAGCTTCTTATATCAACTTTAAAAATTATTTCTTTTTCTTTTTCATAAACTTTAGATATATTTGATGAAGCTTGCACAAATTCTTTCGTTTTTTGATTTACTCCTTGAGGTAATAGATGAATCAAATTAATGATTTTTTCAATTAAATCATCTTCATATATTTTTAAATTTTCTTCTATTTTTCTAATATATATTCTTATATCCGAGTTTAATTCATACTCTAAGTTAAAAGTTTTTTGCAAATCATCTAGAATTTTTGCTAACTTTTTTCTATCTGAATTTTGAATATGTATAATTGCTTCACTACACTTAGCAATCGTATTAACTTCTTCTCCACCTTTTATAAATGCCAAATCAAATTTAATATTATCTTTAATTTCTTTTAACAATCTTGACATTAATTTAATCGCATTAGCTCTTGGTTTATTAATAGATAAACCTGAGTGACCACCTTTTAAACCAGTAATTATTATTTTATAAAAACTTCCATCAAAGTTTTTATCTTTAAATTTTTTAGAAATTTTCATTTCACTAGTCACTCCTCCAGAAGATGAGGTTATAAGTTCTCTTTCATTTTGAGAATCTAAATTTATTAGTATATCACCTTTTAAATATTTTGGATTTAAGGCTTTTGCTCCTGCCATACCTTTTTCTTCTTTTGAAGTAAAGATAGCCTTTAAATTTATATTTTCAAACTTATTATTTTCTAAAATTGATAAAATAATTGCCATTCCAATGCCATTATCAGCACCTAAACTAGTTTTTTTGGCTTTGATATATTCTCTATCTACCATCAAATTGATAGAATCTTTGCCTATTTTAAAATCTGAATGTGGATCTATCGAATAAACCATATCCATATGAGATTGTAAAATAATTTCTTTTTTAGAATTATCTACTTTATAATTTTTTCCTTTAATGATAACATTTAAATTTTGGTCTCTAAAACATTCTAATTTATTTTTTTTTGCAAAATTTAATAAATATTCACTAATTTTTTCTTCTTTTCCAGAAATTCTTGAAATACTAGATATTTCTTTAAAATAATTAAAAATATTATCATATTTATAAGTATCTTCTTTTATCATATTTATTCCTTTAATTCTATATTATACTTATCTATTTTTCTAATTTTTTCTTTTTTTATTAAATTTCTAAGTATTTGATCACTAATTTTTTTACTATTTTTTACACTTATTTGATTTTTTGTCCAATGAATAGAAGTTTTATAATTCTTAATAATTTTTTTGATTTCCTTAAGATTTAATTTTTTATCTTTTTTTTCATAAAGCTTTTTATATACTTTATTTTCTAATTCATTAATCATCTTTTTATAAAGTAACACTGATTTTTTTTGCTCTTTAACATATCCCCAAGACAATAGTATAACAACAGCTAATGCAACTAAGAATATGGCAATTATTATTTGAATCAAAAAATCACCTACTCAATAATTATAAAATCATTATTATTTAAAATCTTTGTATATGTAGCTAATCTTTTATACAAAGGCTTAGCTTTATCTCCAAAGTTTTCTAATAATTTTTCAGAAATATCACTAAAACTAGACTTACCATCTATTTGTTTCCAAACAAAACTCCCTAAATCATCTAATTCAACTACTCGTCTTTCAGGAGTATCTAAAAATTTTCTTACTATTCGATCTAAAAGACCATTTCTTTTAATTATAATATTTACTTTTCCATCGTCATTAATTTCATAATTTATCGACTCGTTTTTCTTAGGAACCATTTTTAAAAAATTTTTTTCTTCCATAAAATAATCTCCTTTAAAAAAATAATAGCTGCATAAACACAGCTATTATTTATTATTCTACCTTAAGCACTTTTACTAAATACTGAATTTTTCAACAAACCAAAAATTAATAGTCCAAAAGCAATAATACCGCCTATAGCACCAAAGTTTATTCCAAAATTAATATATTTATCAATACCAAAATATACAAATAATGCTAATACGATACCAATTATTCCTTCACCAGCAATTAAACCTGATGAATATAAAATACCTTTTTCTATTTTTTGCTTAATAGAACTATCATTTAATTTTTCTTTTTTCTTATCAAGAATACCTCTAATAATACCACCAGCAACAATTGGAGTACTTAAATGTATAGGTAAGTAAAGTCCAATAGCAATTGGTAAAACAGGTAATCCTAAAAATTCAATAGCAACTCCTATACCTACACCTATGAATATTAAGTTCCAAGGTAATGATCCACCCATTACACCTTCAACAACTAATCTCATAAGTGTTGCTTGAGGAGCTGGTAACATATCTGAACCAAAGCCATAAGTAGTACTTAATAAAGTTAAAACTCCACCAATTGCCAATGCAGATGCAACAGCACCTATCATTTCACCGTATTGTTGCTTTTTAGGTGTAGCTCCAACTAAGAAACCAGTTTTTAAGTCCTGTGAAGTATCTCCAGCCATAGCTGCAATAATACAAATAATTGAACCTACTGTTAATGTACCTAACATACCAGCTTGACCATCATTTCCAGTTAATTTAAATAACATAGCAGTTACTACTAATGTTGCTATAGTCATACCAGATACAGGATTTGATGAACTTCCTACTAAACCTACGATTCTTGATGAAACTGTAGCAAAGAAGAAACCAAATATAGCAATTAATAATGCTCCACCAAAACCAACCGGAATAATTGGTAGCATTGCCATTATTAAAATAATTACTAATGAACCAATAAGTACAACTTTCATTGATAAATCTTGATTAGTTCTAACATTTTTACTACCTGAACCTGAACCATAATCTCCTATTGCATCTTTAAATGTTTTAATAATTAATGGTAAAGACTTAATCAAACTAAACATACCACCAAAAGCTACTGCACCTGCACCGATATATCTAATATAATTGTCCCATATTCCCCAAGGACCTAATTCTGATATAGGTACACTTGCAGGATACATTGTAATTTCCGCAATAGAACCTAGTTTAGCAATTAATGGAATAATTCCTGCCCATCCGATTAAAGCACCGGCAATCATATATCCTGCAATATCTTTTCCGATAATAAATCCAACACCTAATAACGCTGGCTTTAAATCCATACCGATCATTGCACCATCAAAACCTTTAATTTCAGTTTCTACACTTCCACTAAACATTTTGAAACCATCACTAATAAATTTATATAAAGCACCTATTCCTAATCCAGTGAAAGTAATCTTCGCTTTTTCTCCACCTTCTTCTCCTGCAAGTAAAACTTCAGCACAAGCTGTTCCTTCAGGATAAGGTAAAGTTCCATGTTCATTTACAATTAAGGCTTTTCTTAATGGTACCATAAAGAATACACCTAAAGCACCACCTACTAAAGCAATTGAAGCAATTGTAAAGTAATTTGGAGCACCCATTCCCCATTCATTAAGCCATATATACATAGCAGGTAGTGTAAATATTGCTCCTGCAGCTAATGACTCTCCAGCCGAACCAATTGTTTGAACCATATTATTTTCTAGTATCGATTCTTTACCTAATAAAACACGAATTATACCCATTGAGATAACTGCTGCTGGTATAGAAGCACTAATTGTCATACCAACTTGCAGACCAAGATAAGCATTTGCAGCACCAAATAATATTGACATAAGTATACCTATAATGACAGATGTTTTAGTAAACTCAGGTAAAACTCGATCAGCAGAAATAAACGGTTCAAAGTTTTCTGAATCTTTTTGAACTTGAGATTTCATGTTTCCCCCTTTTTAATAATTTTATTAAATTTTCTAAAAACTTTGACCAGGCCTGATCATCTTGCAACAAAATCGTAACATTATTAAATTTGAGTGTCAAGAAAAAATCTCCATACATTAAGCAATAACCGCCTACCTAACGTTAGGTAATCTTTTAAGACGTTGCTATGATAGGAAAAGAAAATTTAAATTAAAATATTATATTTTTGTAAAATTTACTCAAAAAATAACAAAACTCGGAAAAATTTCCGAGTTTTATTTATATTTAATTATTTAGTCATTAATTTTGAGATTTGATTAGCAAATTTCGTAGGATTTTCAAGCTCTAAACCTTCCATTAAATATGCTTGATTTAATAACAATTCACTATATTCTTTTAATTTTTCAGAATTACTATTAGTTTCAAATTCTTGTTTTAAAACTTCAAACACTTTATGGTCTGGATTTATTTCTAAAATTTTCTTAGAACTTGAAGGAATATCTTGAACTTTTCTAAGTAGCTCTTCTGTATGAAGACTCATTCCCATATCATCTGTTACAAGACATACTGCAGTATCTTTTAATTTAGATGATATTTTAATTTCATCAATCTTTTCATCTAAATTATCTTTTAAAACGGATAATAAATCAGTATTTTCTTCCTTAATTTTATCAATTTTTTCATCGTCTTCAAAATCACCACTAGCTTTATTTAATGACTTTAATTCATAATCTTCAAATTCGTCAATAGCTCTTATCATAAACTCATCAACTGGATCAGTAAAGAATAACACTTCATAACCTTTATCATTAATCTTTTCTAATTGCGGCAAATTCATAGCTTTTTCTTTATCTTGAGTCACTAAATAATATATATTATCTTGATCATCTTTCATAGAATCAACATATTCAGTTAATGATCTATAAGCATCTTTTGATTTATTTGTATTAAAAATTAGTAAGTCTTTTAAATCGTCTTTTTTATTTGGATTCTGGTGAATACCAGTTTTTATAGCTACACCAAATTCATTCCACCATTTTTCATATTCCTTACGATCTTTCTTTAATGTCTTTTTTAAAGTTCTGATAATTTTTTTCTCTAAATTATTTCCTATTTTATTAATAAGTCTATTTTTTTGTAGTAATTCTCTAGAAATATTTAGTGAAAAATCAGGTGATTCGACAACACCTTTTACAAAATTTAAATAATCAGGTAATACATTATCTGCATTTTTCATTATAAATACTTGTTTAGAGTATAAATCAATACCTAAATTATTTGAATCCTGTTGCATAAAGTTTTGAGGTAATTTATTAGGTATAAATAACATTGCATTATATCTAAATCTACCTTCTGCTTTTGTATGAATAACTTTTAATGGATCTTGGAAATCAAAATAATTGTTTTTATAAAACTCATTATATTCTTTTTGTTCTATTTCACTTTTTCTCTTTTTCCAAAGTGGCTTCATAGAATTTAAAACTTGATTTTCAACAACAGTTTTCATTGCATATTCTTCATCTGCATCTTCATCAGGAACCTGAGTCTCTACATCCATATAAATTGGAAAAGGAATATAATTAGAATGTTTTTTAACTAAGCTTTTAATTTTACTAGACTCTAATAACTTGTCAAATTCTTCTCCTTTTCTCAAGTGTAAAGTGATTTTAGTCCCTCTTTGTTCTTTATCACATTCTTCAATGACATATGAATCAAGCCCTTCAGAATGCCAATAAATAGCTTCTTCACCTTCTTTTTTTGTCTCTATTTCAACTGAACTAGCTACCATAAAAGATGAATAAAAACCTACACCGAATTGTCCAATAATATCTAGTGCATCTTCCTCTTCTTTAAGCGCTTTAACAAACTTTTGAGATCCAGATTGAGCAACTGTACCAATGTTTTTAATAACTTCGTCTTCGCTCATACCAATACCTGTGTCTTTAATAGTTATTGTTCTTTTATCTTTATCTAATTCTAAATCGATTCTTAAATTATCTTTGTCAATATTATCATTTGATAAAGATTGAAATCTTACTTTATTTAACGCATCTGCACTATTAGAGATTAACTCTCTTAAAAAAATCTCCTTGTGAGTATAAATCGAGTGAATCATAATATCTAACATTTTTTGTGTTTCTGTTTTAAATGAATATGAATTTTTATTTGTCATAAAAACCTCCTTTTTATACTTTTACCAAAAAAAATTATAACATATATTTTTTATTAATAAAAGTCTGAATTTCGATTAACCATCTATATATTTTATTATACTTTCTTGTAATTCTTGACTATTTGTTGAATTATTAACTATAAATCTTATTATATCTTGAATTTCATCTATTTTTTCTTTTTTATTTAACACAGTAACAATTTGTACATTAATAAGATGCATTAAATGTTTTTTATAATTAATAAATTGCTCTTTTGAATTAACTTTTTCTATAAAAACTAATATCAATCTATTTATTATATCAATTATATTTTCTAAGTTCGCATCATAAAGAAAAGTTAAATCATCATATTTAACAAAATGGTCAGCTACAATTTTTAAAACGTCTTTGACTACAATTTCACTTAACTCTTGGTCAAAACATGTTTTAATTTTATTATACGCCGAAATAATCATAAATCTATATTTTATATATTCTAGATACCCTTCAAAATCTTCTACATTGTTTCCTAATTCAATTTCAAAAAGTATTCTAAAAAATAAAGTCCAGTCAAAGTCACTATGAATCTTTTTTAAAATGTGATTCCCTATTTTTTTAGTAAAATGTGATGTGAAAACTGGCTTTCTTTCTAAAACTAACTCTTTTTTAAAATCTATATCTTTTTTTTCTATTTCATTAATTCTAGTAAATGTTTGAGCAAATGTTTTTTGATACTTATCAATATTATCTGCTCCTTGAGATTTAAAAATATATTTAACTATCGAATCACTTGATTCGCTAAAATCTACAATAAAACCCATAGAATCCTTCATTTTTCTTGAAAACATTGAATAAATCATCTTAGACAAAGTTTTTTCTAACTCATTTTGTCTTTCCTTTAAATCATCGGTAGTTATTTTATTAAAATGATTATCTAAAATCTTAAGTTCTTCATCAATTAGTAATAAATTTTGTTTTATTGAAGCTAAAATCTCTTCATAAAAATTATCCCATAAAATATAGTCATTATTTTTATAAATGATTTCATGCTCAATATCACTCCAAAAAGCATTAACTAATGACTGAATTTGTAATTCAAAATTATACATTCTATCATCTGTTTTATAAAAACCATCAATTTTGTATATTTCAAATCCATTTTTTAATTTTTGAGGCTGACTTTGATTTAAATCTAATAAAATATTTGGTTGATTAATATTATAATAATAACCATTTTCATCTATCATATCAAAATAGTTAGTAAGTATTTCAAAGATTTCTCCTTCTTCATCACTAAATCTACATTCAACACGGATACCAATCAAATCTGATAAAAAATTAATAACCTCTATTGGTTTATCAAACATTGCAAAATATCTGTCTCTAAAAATTTTACCTTTTAAACTTTCTTTAGATTTTACACGTCTTTTTATACTTACGCGCTTAGAATGTCTTTTTAAAATTTCTTTAAAATACTCTTTGATCTCTTTTGAAAGTCCTATTAAATCATATTCTAAATTATCTAGAATTTCTAAAACTTCATCAGTAAAATTAAAAACTTCTAACTTTTTCATTAAATCCTCCAAATATATTTTTTAACACTATTTGAAAAAAAACCATATCTCAATACTGAAATATGGTTAATTATTTTTATAAAGCTGCGTTTACTTTTTCAACTACTCTTTGTATTGCTTTTTCATAATTTATTTCTTCTACTTCCATATCCTTTCTAGTTGAAAATTCAACGATTCCTTCATCTGCTCTTCTTCCTACTACTATTCTTAAAGGAATACCAAGTAAATCCATTTCATTAAACTTAACTCCGATACGCTCTTTTCTATCATCAAAAAGTACTTCAATACCTTTTTCTTTTAGAGAATTATAAATTTTTTCTCCAAATTCAACTTTTTCATCATCTTTACCATGTAAAACATTAACTTCAACTTGATAAGGTGCTGTATTTATAGGCCAAATTATTCCATTTTCATCATGATTTTGTTCAATTAAAGCAGCAATTATTCTTGAAACACCGATTCCATGTGAACCCATCCAGAAATACTGTTCTTTCCCGTTTTCGTCTAAAAACGTAGCATCTAGACCTTTAGAATATTTTGTACCAAATTGAAAAATATTTCCGATTTCTATACCAACATCAATTTTAATCTTAGAACCACAATCAGGACATATATCTCCTTGTCTAGCATTTAATAAATCTTTTACTTCTTCGTGTTCTAAATCTTTTGGGAAATTAGCATTTTTAAAGTGATAATCTTTTTCATTTGCACCTATAATAAAGTTTCTCATCTCTTTAATTCTAGAATCTACAATTATTCTTACATCATCTTTTAGACCAATTGGTCCTACAAAACCTAGGATAGAACCAGCTAAATCTTTTATTTCATGTTCTTCTAACATAACAATTTTTTCAGGATGTATATTTAAATACTTAGATAATTTAACTGTATTAAGTTCTCTATCTCCTGGTATAACAACAGCTATTACTTCATCTCTACCTTCTAATTTATATAAAAGTGTTTTTACAAATTTCTTTTTAGGTAAATCAAAATATTCTTTTAACTGTTCAATTGTTTTAACATCAGGAGTTAAAACTTTTTCTAATTTTAATATATCATCATCTTCTTTATATTCATTAGTAACAGATTTAGCTATTTCATCAGTTTGAGCAAAATCACAATCATCACAATAAGCAATTTTAGCTTCTCCACCAGATGTTAATGCAATAAATTCATGTGAAACATTACCGCCCATATTTCCACTATCGCCTTGTACTATTTTATATTCAAAACCTAGGCGATCAAAAGTCTTTTCATATGATTTCCATACTCTTTCATATGATTTTTTCATACCTTCTTCATTTTTATCAAAATTATAAGCATCTTTCATTAAAAACTCTCTACCTCTAATTAAACCTGCTCTAGGTCTTCTTTCATCTCTATACTTATTTTGAATTTGGTATATGATAAGAGGTAATTGTTTATATGAATTAAGCTCATTTTTTACAAAATCTGTAAAGTATTCTTCGTGAGTTGGACCTAAGCAAAATTGTCTTCCTTTTCTATCATTTAACTTAAACATCTCTGGTCCAAAATCTTCCCATCTACCAGTCGCATCCCATAATTCTCTAGGTTGAACTGCAGACATTAAAACTTCTTGAAATCCTGCTTTATCTTGCTCTTCTCTTACAATATTTTCAACTTTTTGTAAAACTCTATTACCTAATGGCATATAAGAATATATTCCAGAAACTAACTTTCTTACCATTCCTGCTCTTCTTAATAGTTTGTCTGAAACAACATCTGAATCTGTTGGGTCTTCCTTTAATGTTGGCATATATAAATCTGACATTCTCATAATAATCATCTCCTATTTTTATTTATAATAATCTTTGCCATATATCCAGCACCAATAATTCCAGCATCATTACCTAACTTTGCTAAAACAATTTTTGCAATATCTAAATGATCTGAATAAAGTTGCTTTTCAATATGTTCATTTATTTTATCTATTAAAAACTCTCCTGCATGTGACACCCCACCACCAATTGCTATTCCTTGAGGATCTAATAAATTTATTAAATTAACAATCCCAATAGCTAAATAGTGAGACATACGATCTACTACTTTTAGTGCTAATTTATCCCCATTTTTAGCTTCATCAAAAACAATCTTTGCACTTAAAGATTTATAATTTCTTAAACTACTTTTTTCTTTAGACTCATCTAGTAATTTTTTAGCATATTTATTAATTCCAGTTGCAGAAGCAAATGTTTCTAAACATCCATTTCTTCCGCAATTACACGTATAAAAATTATTCCCAACAACCATATGGCCCACTTCAGCTCCTGCTCCATGGTAACCTCTAACAACTTGATTATTGACAATAATACCTCCACCAATTCCTGTTCCTAAAGTAAGTAAAATCCCACTTTTGTATTTTTTTAAAGCACCAACTTCATATTCTGCAATAGCAGCTACATTAGCATCATTATCTACAAATATAGTCTCATTTGTTAACTCTTCTAACTTATCTTTTAACGGAATTTTTTCTAAATTTATATTTGCACATTTTTCTATAAAATCATTACTTTGGCTAATAACACCTGGAACACCAACACCGACTACCTCAATATTTTTATTAGTTTTATCTGACAACCAATTTATAACTTTAGCTACATCTTTAATTATCTCCATGGGGACTCTCCACTGAAGCGTGGGAAGTCTCTTTTTATGTATAATACTTCCTTTATTATCGATTAATCCACCTTTTATTGTAGTTCCACCTATATCAATTCCTATAAACATATATCTCCCTTCTGAAAAGCTTCATTTTGCTAGTGCATCTACATGTATTGTATTATAATTTTAGATGTTCTTCAATATTTTTTTGTTTTTTATTTAACTAAAAAATAAGGTAATCTAAAAAATAGATTACCTTATATATATTTTTTTAATAATTATCTTTAACATCCCACTCTTTCCATACATTTCCCACTAAATCTGGACCTGGCTTTAATGTTTTCTTTCCTGGTTCCCATCCAGAAGGTGTTGCTTCAGTTCCTTCACTTTCTCTAACTGTTTGGAAAGCTTTTACTTGACGTATAGTTTCTGATACGTTTCTTCCAACAGGTGGTGTTAAAACTTCAAAACCTTGAATAATTCCATCAGGGTCAATAATAAATCTTCCTCTGTTTTCTACTCCACCTTCTTCATCATATACTCCATAAAGTGATCCTACTTTTCCACCTTGGTCTGAAAGCATTGGATAAGGAATTCCATCATCTACCATTTTACTTAATTCTTTATCATTCCACATTTTATGAACAAATACGCTATCCACACTTACAGAAAGTACTTCTACATCAAGATCAGTTAATTCGGAATATTTATCAGCAACTGCTGAAACTTCAGTCGCTCAGACAAAAGTAAAGTCTCCAGGATAAAAACAAAGTAATACCCACTTACCTCTAAATTCCTCTAAATTAAATTGTTTAAACTCACCTTTGTGATATCCAGCTAACTCAAAGTTTGGTGCTTCTTGTCCTACTTTTACCATAGTTGAAATCTCCTCCTCATTTTTCTCTTCTTTAACTTCTTCATTTTCATTTACTTTTACTTGCTTTTTAGGCTGTGAACATCCAGCTTTAAATGGTTTTGGCATATCCCCTCCTTATAAATCACTCTTTAATTAACTTACCCAATGACAACCGTTTTAAACATTTGCTATTTATATTTTTTATAATATTATAACCTTTATAACTTTGCAATTATTATAATAACATATTTTTTAAAATTTAGAAAGTAATTTTTTAATTTTTTTATATTTTTCCTTGTTAATATCAAAATCAATATCACTCTAGATTATTATTCTACTTATAGTAATTTTTTTAATATATCTTCCAATTTTTCTTTTATATAGGTTTATCCGTTTTAAATATAATTAAT
>JBNJDJ010000028.1:0-21352 GCA_051744845.1 Bacillota bacterium | reverse complement strand
AATCAAAAAAATCCTATTTTAAAAAATAGGATTTATAAATCTAACTATGTTTAATTATATTAAATTTTGGTACGTTATAATCATCTTTCAAAATATCTATATCTAATTTATTATTTTTCAATTCAAAATCTATTAAAGAATACTCTCCTTCTTTGTAATTAAATGTTTCCCCATCATCTAAATATAGTTGATATGAATTATCTTTCCCTTCATATATATGGATATCTAATTGACTATTTTTAGATTCTAAATCAAAATTGTCTTTTCTCATTGGTATAATACTTCCCTCCTTAACAAACATCGGAAATGTATCAATATCTACATCAATAATATGATATTGATCTCCTTTATATTTTTTATCATTAAAAAAGTTATACCAAGTACCCTCAGGTAAATATACCATTTTCTTTTTAATTCTAGGTTTATAAATAGGATAAACTAATACATTATCACCAAAAATAAAACCATCATTTATATCTAATGTCTTTTCATTATATTCATAATAAAAAAGTGGTTTTAAAATTGATTTCCCTGTTTCGCTAGATTTTTTTAATAAATTATAAATATGAGGCGTTAATTTGTATCTTAATTTTATAAATTTCTTTATTATATTTAAATAATTTTCTCCAAATTGCCAAGGTTCTTGAAATTTTGTATTTAAAGCTGAATGATTTCTAAAAAGAGGAGTAAATATACCAAATTGTACCCATCTAGTAAGTAATTCTCCATTTGTATCTTCTAAAAAACCTCCCATATCTGCCCCAATAAAATTGTAACCACTTAAAGATAAATTTATCATCATAGGAATTGCATTTTCCAAATGCTCCCAAATTGATGCATTATCACCTGTCCATAAAGCAGCATACTTTTGCGTTCCTGAAAAAGCACTTCTAGTTAAAACAAAAGGCCTATTGTCAGTATGCTTTTTTAAAGCATTATATGTACTTTTAGACTCTAAATGACCATAAATATTGTGAACTTCTTTTTGTAATCTTTTCTTTCCATTATCGTCAATATGATAAGTATCTATAGGTACTGTCTTTGACTCTGTAGAAAAATCAGCTATTTCATTCATATCATTCCATATTCCATCTACACCTAACTTAATTAAAACTTGATGTAGATCTCCCCACCAATCTCTTACTTTCTTTCTAGTAAAATCTGGGAAAATACTATCTCCAGGCCAAACTTCACCAACATATGCTTTATCATCTTTATCTTTTAAATAATATTCATTTTTTATACATTCATCATAAACAAAGTAACCCTTTTCCTTTTTTATTCCTGGATCAATTATTGTTACAAGTTTATATCCCATTTCATGTAATTCATCTACCATTTTTGAAAATTCTTTAAAATCTTTACTATCAATTGTAAATACTTTATAATTATCCATATAATCAATATCTAAATATAAAACATCACAAGGAATATTTTCTTTATACATTCTTCTAGCAACTTTCATTAAATGGTCCTTATTTTTATAACTCCATCGACATTGCTGATAACCTAAAAAACTTTTATTTGGTAGCTCCATAGTACCAGTAATCATAGAATAATTTTTAACAACTTCATCGATATTATCTCCTATAATAAAGAAATAATCTAATTTCCCACCTTCTGATTTATATGTTATCCCATCATTTGATTTATTAAAATCAAAATAAGATTTATAAGTATTATGATAATAAATTCCATAGGTTTTATTTTTATCAATACCTATATAAAATGGAATAGACGTATGATATTCTCTTTGAGTTGAAATATGTACAGGTGCAACAGCTAATACATCAGTATTGAAATTTATAGTATCTCTATTTAAAAAGTTTAAATTACCATACTTTTCTCCTAAACCATAAAATCCAGATTCATTTAAATATTTTCTTTTATGAATTATTTCTACTTCTTCTTTTTCCTTTTTTACTAAATGATCAACTAAACTTTTTTCATTCTCTTTGTTTTTATTAAAATTAATTTTAACTTCTCTATCTTCTAATAATAAATTATCATTATCATCATAAATCTTGATTTTAAGATCATCTAAAATTTCGACTTTAATTTGTTCATTATAAATTATATTATTTTTTTTATTAAATTGTTTTTTTTCTAAATTATTTTCTAATTCAATTAAATCATTATTATATTTTTTATTTAACTTTTTGTAAGTAACTCGAACTACATTCTTGTAAAATCTAATTTCTAACTTAACATTATCACTTTTAACAATATGTTTATTCATAATTCTCCTTTCGATTTTGATGCAAGCGGTTTCATAATTAAAAAAATAAAAACCTACAGCATATTTGCTGTAAGCCTTTATTTTAAATTTTTATTTAGCATAATCAACTGCACGTGATTCTCTAATAACATTAACTTTAATTTGTCCTGGATAATCAAGACTTTCCTCAATTTCTTTCTTAATTTCTCTAGAAATCAATGTTAAGTCATTATCTTTAGTATCTTCAGGATTAACTAAAACTCTTATTTCTCTTCCAGCTTGAATAGCATATGAATGGTCTACTTTATCATAACCATTTGCTATAGCCTCTAGATTCTCAAGTCTTTCAATATAATTATCAATAGTCTCTCTTCTTGCACCTGGTCTTGCTGCAGACAATGCATCTGCCGCAGTAACTAATACTGCTTCTACTGTTTCAGCTTCATAATCACCATGATGTGTACTCATAGCATGAATAATATTTTTCTTTTCATTATACTTTCTTAAAAGTCTCATACCTATTTCAACATGTGTACCTTCCATTTCTTGGTCAACTGCTTTACCAATATCATGTAATAAACCAGCGCGTTTTGCTACTCTTACGTTTACACCTAATTCAGCAGCCATTAAACCTGCTAAATAAGAAACTTCTAATGCATGTTTTAATACGTTTTGTCCAAAACTTGTTCTAAATTTCAATCTTCCTAAAAGTTCAACTAATTTTGGATGTAAATTGTGAATGTTTGCTTCAAATGTTGCATTTTCTCCAACTTCTTTTATCTTTTGATCAAATTCTTTCTTAGCTTTATTAACCATTTCTTCAACTCTTGCTGGATGTATTCTTCCGTCAATTATTAACTTTTCTAAAGCAATTCTTGCAATTTCTCGTCTTATTGGATCAAAACAAGATAATACAACTGCTTCTGGAGTATCATCAATAATAAGGTCTACACCTGTTAGTTTTTCAAATGCTCTTATATTACGACCTTCTCTACCAATAATACGACCTTTCATTTCATCATTTGGTAAATCTATTACAGAAACTGTATTTTCAGAAACAAATTCTGCAGAACACTTTTGAATTGCATTAGAAATGATTTTTTGAGCATTTTTATTTGCTTGCTCTTTTGCTTCATTTTCTAATCTTTTTATAATAGCAATCTTTTCATGTTCCATTTCCTTTTCAACTTCATTTAACAATTGATTTTTAGCTTCTTCTTTTGTTAATGAAGCAATCCTTTCTAATTCAGATAATTGTTTTTCATGTAAAGAATTAATTTCATTTTCTTTTTTATCTAAGCTAGATTGTCTCTTACTTAATGATTTACTTTTACTTTCAAGTTTATCACTTTTGGTGTCAAGTTTTTCACTTCTTTTATCTAAAAGCTCTTCCTTTTTTAAATTTCTTTTTTCTAGATTTTTAAGTTCTTGACGTCTTTCTTTAGTTTCTTTTTCTAATTCACCTTTTAATTTATGAATTTCTTCTTTTGCATTTACAATTTTTTCTTTTTTAATTGTATCTGCTTTTTTCTCAGCTTCTAAAACAATTTCTTTAGCTTTAATCTCAGCACTTAAAATCATTTTTTCAGCTGTTTTTTTACGAAATAAATATCCAATACCAAAGCTGATAGGAATGGCAATAATGAAAGCTATTGTTAAAGTTTCCATTAAACACCTCCACTATTCCTTAATATTTCCTATATTTATTTTATAATTTTAAAAGGCAAATGTCAACTAAATAATATTTATTATACATTTTACGTATTTTATTTAAATTTAAATTATATCATTTATTTTTTATTTATATTATTAGTTAATTGATCTTTTGCAGTGGATAACATTAATTTTAATCTATTTATTTGATTAACTTTACTTGAACCAGGATCATAATCGATTGCAGTTATATTTGCATCAGGAAATTTCGATTTGATTTTTTTAATCATAGCTTTGCCTGTAATATGATTAGGTAAACAAGCAAATGGTTGAATACATGCAATAGAGTTAACATTTGACTCTAATAACTCTAACATCTCTGAAGTTAAAAACCATCCTTCTCCTGTCTGATGACCTAAAGATAATATATCTGATGCTTTATTTGCTAATTTATCAATTGCCATCGGAGGATTAAATCTCTTTGATTTTTTTAAAGCATTTTTTAAATCTTTTCTAAAATATTCAATATATTTGATTGCTATCTTACCTAATACACTTTTCAAAAATGAATCTTTTAAAAGTTTACGTTTAATTACTGAATTATATGAAGAATATAATAAAAAATCAATTAAATCAGGTACTATAACTTCTGCACCTTCTTGTTCTAAAAAATTAATCAAATGGTTATTTGCTCCAGGATGAAATTTAACTAAAATTTCACCAACAATACCTACTTTAGGTTTATCAACATTTTTTAATTTAACATTATCAAACTCTTCAACAATTCTATATATATCTTTTTTTAATTTTCTTAACGATCCTTTTTTTACATTTTTTATAGCTTTTTCTTCCCATTTTTTAGATAATTTATTTATTTGGCCTTCTTTTTTTTCATAAGGACGAGTTTTTAAAATTACTTTAGATAATAAATCACCATATACTAAACCAATCATTGCTTTTTTTAATAATTTTGGATAAATTTTAAAACCTGGATTTTTTTCCATTCCATTAGCATTTAATGAAATAACAGGAATTTGATTTAAACCGCGATCTTTCAAAGCTTTTCTTATAAAAGCAATATAATTTGTTGCTCTACAACCTCCACCAGTTTGACTAATTAAAATGGCTAATCTATCTAAGTTATAATTACCTGAATTAATAGCTTGCATAATTTGACCTACAACTAATAAGGAAGGATAGCATGCATCATTATTTACATACTTTAGACCTTGATTAACTGTATCTTCATCAACATTTTCTAAAACTTTTAAATCATAATTTTCAGATTGAAAGGCAGCTTGTAAAAATTGAAAATGTATTGGTGACATTTGTGGCGCTAAAATAGTATATTTATCTTTCATTTTTTTAGTAAAAATAGTTCTCTTTAATAACTTTTTATTAGTTTTTTTAATTTTTCTTTTATACATCACTGCTAATAATGATCTTATTCTAATTCGAGCGGCTCCTAAATTATTTATTTCATCTATTTTAATTGTTGTATATATTTTATTATTTCTCTCTATTATTTCTTTTACCTGATCAATAGTTACTGCATCTAAACCACAACCAAATGAGTTTAATTGAATTATTTCTAAATTTTCACTTTCAGAAACTAATTTTGCAGCATTATATAATCGAGTATGATATGTCCATTGATCTATTGCTCTAATTGGACGATCTACTTTAGCTAAATGAGCAATTGAATCTTCTGTCAATACAGGTATCCCATAATTTTTAATTACATCAGCAATCCCATGATTTATTTCTGGGTCTATATGATAAGGTCTGCCTGCTAAAACTATTGCTTTTTCATCTTCCTTTTTAACTTTTTTTAGGATTTTTTCACCTTTTTTTCTTATATCTTTTTTATATTCTTCTAATTCTTTATAAGCTTTATTTAAAGCACTTTTCAAATCTTTTTTAGAATGATTAAAAAATTCAATAACTTTTTTTAACATTTGACTTTTATCATGTAATGGAAAAAAACCTGTGACATAATTTATATCTTTTATACTATCCATATTAGCCTTAATAGTCTCAGGATATGAAGTTACAACCGGACAATTATAATTATTATTAGCATTTTTATCTTCTTTAATTTCATAAGGAATAGATGGATAAAAAATATTATCTACATTTTTTTGAACTAAATCCTCTATATGTCCATGAACTAACTTAGCAGGATAACAGACTGATTCTGATGGTATAGAATCCATACCTTTTTCAAATATATCTTGATTAGATCTTGATGAAAGAACTACCTTATAATTTAAATTAGTAAAAAAAGTAAACCAAAACGGAAAATTTTCATACATATTTAAAACTCTAGGTATACCTAAAGTCCCATTTACAGCTTTTTTTTCATCAAGTGATTTATATTTAAATAATCTTTGATATTTATAATCATATAAATTAGGCACATCACTATATTTCTTACCTTTACCACTTCCTCTTTCACACCTATTACCAGAAATAAATTGACGTCCATCATTAAATTTATGTACTGTAAGTAAACATTGGTTCCCACATAAATTACATCTTGTCTTTTGCTGATTAATTGTAAAATCAATTAATTGTTTTTTGCTCAATATATTAGATTCACTTTCAAATATATATCTTTCATTAGCAATTATTGATGCTCCTAAAGCTCCCATAAGTCCAGCAACATTTGGTCTAGTAACTTTTTTATCTATAATTTTTTCTAATGCTCTTAATACAGCATCGTTTAAAAATGTCCCTCCTTGAACAACAATATTTTCACCTAAATCGCTTACCTTTTTAAGTCTAATAACTTTATATAATGCATTTTTAATAATAGAATATGAAATTCCAGCTGCAATATCAGCTAAACTAGCTCCTTCTTTTTGAGATTGTTTAACTTTAGAATTCATAAATACTGTACATCGAGTCCCTAAATCAACAGGTTTTTTAGCAAACAGTGCCTTATTAATAAAAGTTTTTAAATCTATCGATAAGGATTTGGCAAAAGTTTCAATAAAAGAACCACATCCACTTGAACATGCTTCATTTAGCATAATAGACTCAATTACTCCTTTATTAATCTTAAGACTTTTCATATCCTGCCCACCAATATCTAAAACAAAATCAACTTCTGGATTAAATAAACTAGCTGCTTTATAATGACTTATAGTTTCTATTTCGCCGTGGTCAATTAATAATGATTCTTTTATTAGTTTTTCACCATAACCTGTTACACAACTATTAGCAATATATGCTTCTTTAGGAATTTTATTATAAATACGAATTAATTCTTTTCTTATAGTTTCTAAAGGATCCCCATTATTATTTGCATAAAAAGAATAAACTAATTCTTTATTTGAATTAGTAATAGCTATTTTAGAAGTAGTAGAACCTGCATCAATACCAATAAATAAAGATCCTTTTTGTTTAGATAATTGTTTTTCTTTTAAAACATTTTTATCATGTCTATTTTTAAATTTTTTGTAATCGTTTTGTGACTCAAACAAAGGATCTAATCTATTTTCAAAACTCATTCCAAAATTTAAAAATTCATTAAATTTATCATATATTTTTTTAGAATTTATTATATTAGTTTCTTTAGCACTTAATGCAGCTCCTAAAGCTACAAAATATAAAGAATTATTTGGAAAAATAACTTCCTCTTTCTTTAAATCTAAGGTATCAATAAATAAATTTCTTAACTCTGAAAGATAAGTCAATGGTCCTCCTAAGAACGCAACTTTACCTTTAATCTTTTTACCAGCAGATAAACCTCCTATTGTCTGATTAACAACTGCTTGTAAAATAGAGGCAGAAATATCTTGTCTTGCAACTCCTTCGTTAATTAATGGTTGGACATCAGTTTTTGCAAACACTCCACATCTTGAAGCTATAGGATAAATAGTTTCATAGTCTTTAGCTAAATCATTTACTCCTTTAGCATTTGTATTTAATAATATCGCCATTTGATCTATAAATGCTCCAGTACCTCCAGCGCAAGCCCCATTCATTCTTTGGTCAATAGCATTCCCAAAATAAGTTATTTTAGCATCTTCTCCACCTAATTCAATAGCTACATCTGTACTTGGTATATACTTTTTTATAGCCTTTGTTGATGAAACAACTTCTTGGATAAATTCTAAATCGAAAAAGTCAGATATTAGCATACCACTAGATCCTGAAATTTTAATTCTTATTTTTTTATTAAATATTATTTCTTTTACCTCATTAAAAACTTCAACAAAACTTTTTTTAATATCAGCATTATGTCTTTTATAAGTCTTATATATAATTTCTGATTTTTTTAATATAATAACTTTTATTGTTGTAGATCCAATATCTACTCCTATATCAAATACTTTTTCCATAAACTCACCTCTAAAAACTATTAATCCAATAATAAATGTCATTAAAAACTTTTAAACGCTTTTTTTCATTAAGCATCTCATGACGTCCATTTTTATAAATTTTACTATTAACTTTAACATATTTATTATATTTATTAATTAACTTATTAACTTGTTTAGAAAAATTACTTAATGGATCATTTTTTCCACCAAAAATATATAATGGATAATTAATTTTAAAATATTCTTCTTTAGTTATATTTGCTAATCCTTTAAATAAAACTACAAAAAAATTTATAGGTAAAATTTTATTATAATTATCAAACTCTTTAAATTCATCTAACTTTTTTTGATCACTTGTTAACCAAGACTTAACTTTTTTATTTTTAAATTTTTCGTTAAACTTTTTAAATGTTATATAATAAACAAATTTAGATTTGTAAACAGGTCCTTTAAAAAAAGAAATAACTTTGGATATTGTATATCCAAATAATATCTGAAATTTATGCGGATTACAAGTGCCACTAATTAATGCGCCTTTAATGTTTACATTACTATATTCTTTTAAAAAATATCTTAATACAAAAGAACCGAAAGAATGTCCTAAAATGAATTTATCTATATTAGGATATTTTTTATCAATAAAATCATAAACTAACTTTAAATCCTTAGTTAAGATTTTGAAACTTTTATTTTGTGGATCAATTAATCCAAATTTATTCTTAATAGATTTCCCATGACCTCTTTGATCATAACTAATAACTAAAATATCTTTATTATTTAAAAAATTAGCAAATTCTTCATATCTTTTGCTATTTTCTCCCATGCCATGTACAATAATTAATATATGTTTTGGATTATTTACTTCCCAATTTCTTATATATATTTTATACCCATCTTCTTGTTTTAAAAACATAAAACCTCCTAATACTAGTTTACCATATTTAATATTATTTTTTAAGCAGATAATTTGTAATTAAAAAATCCACAAATTTTTATTGTTTTTTTTTATATTATGATATAATAAAATCATTAGAAATAATTTAGATAAAAATAAAATTATTATTAAGGAGATTAGTATGAACAAATTTATTTTAATGTTAATAGGATATTTTATAGGATCTGTTCCTTTTGCTTATATTTCTGGAAAGGTTTTTGGAAAGTTAGATATTAGAAACTATGGAAGTGGTAATTCAGGTGCTACTAATGCTTTTAGAGTCTTAGGTGCAAAAGCTGGAGGATTTGCTTTCTTAGGTGACTTTACAAAAGGATTTATAGCAGTAAAGCTAGGAATTTATTTTCTTGGGCTAACTGGAGGTATTATTACAGGACTTTTTGCCGTTATAGGTCATTGTTATCCTATATTTCTTAAATTTAAAGGTGGTAAGGGTGTAGCAACTACTGCTGGATTAATCTTTGCTGTAAATCCATTAATTGGTATTATATTATTTGTTATTTTAGTAACTATTATTTATATCACTAGAATTGTATCTTTAGCATCAATAACAGGAGCCATTTTATTTCCATTAATAAGTTATTTTTTCAATATGTCTACAAATTTCATATATATAAGTATTATTTTAGGAATATTTATAATATACAGACATAAGTCAAATGTTAAAAGATTACTTAATGGTACAGAATCAAAATTTGAATAGAGTTTTTCTCTATTCTTTTTTATACTTCTCTTTTAATAAATCTATTAAAACACTTCTTTTTTTAGATAATTTATTATCTAAATAAAAATTATTTGAAATCAATTCATGTAAATATCCTTTAAAAATTTCTTCAAAATATAAATTATGATTTTCTATATTAACCTTTTTGTATATTTCCTTTATATCAGATTTTAAAACTTTTTTTTCATAAATTTGTTCATAATCAGTTCCATATAAAAAAATGTCTACATTTTGAATAAATTTATTATAAATGGAATTATATAAAATTGACTCTTTATAATTATTCAAAAACTTTTCCATAATATATATATTAGAATAAACATATGACCAATCAATAAAAATATTTTCATAAGCTTTATATTCATTTTCCATTATATATATATAATCTCTTATTTCATCATTTAAATATTTATTGTAATTCTTTTTAAAAAAATCATAATCAATTACTACATTAAATTTGCCATTATTGTGTTTCAAAATATAACCATTTGAATATATTAAATTCAAATTTCTTCTTAATTTTAAATTATCTAAAAGATATAAATTAGTTATTCTTTCTTTATTCCCATAAATTGCTTTTAAATTATTTTGAATATTTTTTTTATATATAAGTTCATTGTGATAACTCAACCTTTCTTCCTGATATTTTATGTAGTTTTTTACTAAGAAATTAAAAGTCAAAGTATTAATTTCAGCTTTATGTTCATCTATATAATTTAATAAATCACTTTCATTTTTATTATAGTTAATAAGTAATTTAAACCTTTTAATAATCGTATTATTTTTTTGGGCATAATTAGCCTTATTTTCTATAATTGAGTTTGATTCAATATCTTTATTAACTTGTTTTGTTAAATCATTTGAAACTAAAACCAATAAATATAAAATTGTAATGATTAGTAAAAATGATAATATAATAAAATATTTTTTATTTTTCATATACATATAGTTATAATTCACTTATAACTATAGTAGTCACCTCCATTTTAAAAATATATTTTCATTGATTTAATATTATACCACAAATAATATTTTTTAGAAACTCAAATTTTTTTAAAAATTATATTTAATTTTAATAAATATTATGTTATACTCATTTAAACACTTGTTTGCGAATTAAAGACACGGAGGATAATTATGGAAAAACTTATCAGTAGTAGAAATAGTAAAAATGAAATATCATATTTTAAAGCAATTTTACAAGGGATTGCAAAAGATGGCGGTTTATTTATCCCCAAAAATTTTAACAAAATCGATTTTAATAATAAAAAGTTTATTGATTACAATTATCATCAGTTTGCTTTTTTAATACTTAAAAACTTTTTAAAAGATATTCCAGATGATGATTTAAATAAAATGATTAAAAATGCTTATGATAATAAATTTGATACAGATGAAATTGTTCCAATTAAAAAAATTAATGATTCTTTTTTTATCGAACTTTTTCACGGTCCTACTTTAGCTTTTAAAGATATGGCTTTATCAATACTTCCGTATCTTATGAAGTATTCAAAAAAAGAAGAAAATCTAGATAAAGATATACTTATTTTAACAGCTACCTCTGGAGACACTGGAAAAGCTGCTCTTGAAGGATTTAAGAATATTAATGGAATTAAAATAATTGTTTTTTATCCTAAAAATGGTGTTAGTGATATTCAAGCAAAACAAATGAAGACTCAAGTAGGTAAAAACGTAAAAGTTTTAGGTATCGATGGCAATTTTGATGATGCCCAAAATTCAGTTAAGGAAATATTTAATGACAGTAAATTTAAAAGTAAATTATTAAAACAAAACTATATTTTATCATCAGCCAATTCTATTAATATTGGACGCTTATTACCACAGATTATTTATTATGTTTCATCTTATTTTAAACTAATTAAAAAAGAAGAAATAACATTAGGTGAAAAAGTTGATGTTGTAGTTCCTACTGGAAATTTCGGAAATATTTTAGCAGCAAAATATGCTAAAAAACTTGGTTTACCTATTGGCAAATTAATTTGTGCTTCTAATGAAAACAATGTTTTAACTGATTTTATTAACTCAGGAACTTATAATATAAATAGAAATTTTAAAATGACTTATTCTCCATCTATGGATATTTTAATATCTAGTAATTTAGAAAGATTATTATATCATATTTCAAATAATAATAGCGAAAAAATAAATAACTTTATGACAAATTTAAATAAAAATAAAAAATATACTATTAGTAAAAAATTACAAAATGAAATGAAAGACTTTGAAGGCCACTTCTGCTCTCAAAAAGAAACTTTGGATACAATAAAAAAAGTTTATGAAAAATACAATTATTTAATTGATCCTCATACAGCCGTTGCCTATTGTAGTTATAAAAAGAGTAATACAAATAATAAAACACTAATAGCTTCTACAGCTCATCCATTTAAATTCCCAAAAGCTATTAGCAAAGCTTTAAAATTAGAAAATAACAAAAATGTATTCGAGTTATTAAAAGAAATAGAAAAAAGAACTGATACTAAAATTCCTGAAAGAATTAATAATTTAACTAGCAAAAAAACTATTCATAATAAAACTATAAAAATAGAAGATATTAAAAAGAATATAATTTCATTTTTATAAAATTAAATGATGTATAGTTTTCTATATATCATTTAATTTCTTTTTTTTAATTGACTTTTATATATACTATGTTATAATAATTTTTGTCGGTAACAAATAACTTTATACGGGAGTAGATGGGTGCTGGTGTGCCCTCTGGTCTTCAAAACCAGTATGAGTGGTTTAGAGCCTCTTAGATGAGTTCGATTCTCATATACTCCCGCCAAAATAAACATTACTTAATTTAAAATTAAGTAATGTTTTTTTATTTAAAAATTTGACTCAGTTAGAATAATTTTATAATAATTATTTTCTTTTATTACATTCCAATATTTATTTACTTTTTCACCTTTGATATTCTCATAGTGATACACTATTTCCCAACGGTCTGAAAATGTTTTAGTAAAATGAAAAATTTCTTCTAAGTCTAAAAGTTCATCGTGATAATTTTGAGCACGTTTCTTAAATTCTTGAAAACTTATTTTATTTTGATTGCTTTTAGTTAAATATGAATAAGCCAAGTCATATCTTTGAATATATATATATTCAATAAAAGATTCTACTATATCCACAGGATATTTTTTTCCATTTTCTGCTAAGTTTTCTAATCTAGGTAAAGGAGTTTTTAAATTATAACCATTTATGACTTTACTAACTTTTTGACCATTAAATAAAATTTGAACGGATACTACTTCTTTTAATTCAGTCAATGTATTTACAATTGACCATATATATAAATGACTATTTTTTGAATTTAAAAATTTTAAATCATTTTCATTTGAATCTAGATCTATATAACAAACTTCATCTATAATTTTAATAGAATTTAAATTTACACCTTTCTGAAAAAAAGAAATCAAATCTTTTTCTTTTCCACCTTTTATTAACTCAGCAATTACATCTTTTGCATAGCTATTTTTTGAAGTCATAATTTTTCGTTTTTCTATTTCTAATTTATTATCTTCAACAAAAAATAAACTAATATTTAAACGTTCTTCTCCGATTTCCGGACTGATAAATCTATCAGTTTCAATACTTTTCAATTGAATAGAATCATAGAAATAAGCTGTCGTAATCAATGTAAAAAATATTAGTACTAATAAAATTTCATAAATTTTTTTCATTAAATCACATCCTATATATTTTCTTTAGGAATTTTAACTATAAATTTTGTTCCAACATTTATTTCTGATTTAACATCAATTACTCCACCATGTAGTTCGATAATTTCCTTAGCTATTGATAAACCTAAACCAGTTGATCCTTGTTTATATTTTCTCGATTTATCAGTTTTATAAAATCTATCAAAAATATATGGTAGATCATTTTTTGAAATTCCAATTCCTGTATCTTTTATTAAAATAATAATTTCATTTTTATTTTTTTCGATTTTGACTTTTACATATCCTTCATTAGTATATTTAATTGAATTACTAATTAAATTAATCAAAGCTCTTCTAAACTTAGATCTATCGATATATATTTGGACTTTACTCATTTCTTCAAAATGTAATTTTAAATTTTTCTTTTTAGCAATCGGTTTTAATGTTTTTATAGTGTTAGAAATTAAATAATTCAAAGATGTTAATTCATAAGCAAAATCAACTTCATCTTTTTCTACCTCTACTAAGTATAGTAAATCATCTATAATATTACTTAATCTCTTTAATTCATTATTTATATCTTCCATAAATTCATCATATATTTCTCTATCCCAATCATCTCCACTTATAATTGTATCAGATAAAACTCTCATAGAAGTAATTGGAGTTCTTAATTCATGACTAACATTAGAAACAAATTTTTTTCTACGAGTTTCTACTTGTTCTAATTTAGTCTTCATTAAATTAAAAAGTCTTTTTAATTCATGAATTTCATCAAGTTTATTATTTATCATAATATTTTTTTCATCTACTGAATATTTTTCTTTAATTGACTTCGATAATTTTCTAATAGGTATAGATATTGTTTCAGCAAATATTAAGGATAAAATCAAAGTTAGCAATAATGCTATAACAGAAATGAATAATGTCATTTCCATTAAACTAAATACTTCATTATAAATTGGTTTAAGACTAGATGAAATTAATATAACTCCATTTATATTGTCATTTGACTTTATCGGAGTAGCAATATATGAAAATTTTTTATCCGCTTTTTGGTAGTTACTAATTATATTTTCCCCTTCTAAACTTTCTTTTATTTCATCTAAATATAATAAATTTTCATTTTCTAATATACCATTAGAATCAATTAAAACATTCCCTTTTTCATTTAAAACTAATATCCTTGAATTTAAACTAAAACTAAAATCATTTATTATTGAATTTATATATTGATAAACGTATTTATTTTTAGAAATTTTAGTTATTGAAGATTTAATTTGTGAAGTAATAATATTTGATTGTTTAAGATACAATTCTTGGTTTTTTTCAATTTTCATATTTAAAAAAGCTGAATATAAAAACAAATTTATTATTAATAAAATTAAAAATACTAATGATAAATAGGTGGAAATTAATTTCCACCTTATACTATAAAATATATTTTTAACCTTTATAATAGTAACCTACCCCCCATTTTGTTAAAATATATCGAGGTTCTGATGAATCTTTTTCAATCTTTTCTCTTAATCTTCTTATATGTACATCGACTGTTCTTACATCACCAAAGTATTCATATCCCCAGATTTTTTCTAAAAGATCTTTCCGAGAAAATACTTCCCCCTTGTTAGAAAGAAGCAGTAATAGCAAATCAAACTCTTTAGCTGTTAAAGAAACTTTATTTCCATTTAAATAAACTTTTCTACCAACAGTATTTATTTTAAAGTCATCTACATTTAACTGATTTAAATTTGATTTTTTATCTGATTCTTTATTAATATTTATTCTACGAAGAATAGCTTTAACCCTTGCTTTTAACTCAAGCATATTGAAAGGTTTAGTTATATAATCATCAGCTCCGTGTTCAAGACCTAAAACCTTAGACGAATCATCGCCTTTAGCAGTTAACATAATAATTGGAACCATAGAATCTTGTCTAACTTTTTTACAAACTTCTAATCCATTCATTTTAGGAAGCATTATATCTAATAATATTAAATCATAATCATTTTCTAAAATCATTTCATAAGCTTCTTTTCCATCTGAAGCACTGTCAACCTCATAACCTTCCTGTATTAAACTGAATTTTAAGCCTTTTAATAAAACTTCCTCATCATCGACAGCTAAAAGTTTATACTTCACTTCAACTCCTCCTTAATCCATTAATATACGACTATCATCTTCTAATCTTTTAGTGAATTTTACTGTATCCAAATATTCAAGTAAAGGTAACGCTACTTTTCTTGACGTATCAAGTAAATCTCTAAATTCCGATAAATCAATTGATTTATGTTTATCAAAATACTCTTTTAAAACATTTTTTGAATTTCGAATATGTTTTTTATGCAAAATTATATCTTGATTTAATCTAACTAAAATACCCTTATCAATCAAATTTTCACATATTAATTTACCAGTTTTAGAAAGATTCAATTTTTCAAAAACTTCATTTATTCTCAAAGGTTCAAATTTAACTTTTTTATAATAGTCAATTATATTTTCTTTAATTAATTCTTGTTTTTGAGTATAATTTATTTCAAAATCATTTAATGAAACTATAGAATCATTTAATTTTATAATTTTTTCTTTTTCTATTAAAGATACCAATTCATCAAAATATTTTTTATCAATATCATTAAATATCTTTTTTAAAATTTCTCCTTTATTTACTCCTTTTAAAATCGGATTATTTTCATGAAAAGTTTTTAAAAATAAAATTAATTCTTTTTTCTTTTTATCAAAAAACCTTTTACTAAAATATATATCATCAATTTTAAAAATTTTTTCATTAGCTACTAGTTCTTTAAATTTTTCTTTAACTTTAACTTTGGATAATCCAGTATATTTTGAAATATTAAATAAATTATTTTCTTTATAAAAATTATTAAATAAATAATTTTCTATAATTTCTTTATCATTACCTTTAGATATAATCTTTAAATCATTAATAACTTTCGAATCAAAAGTTTTATGAAATTTAGTGTTAGTCTTTAAAATTTTTCCGCCTGCAATTGTTTCTAAAGGTGAATAGAATCTAATTACAAACTTATCATTATATTGGCATACAATATTATCTTCTAACTTTAATTGTACAAAGCCAGAGTCTCCTGGCCCTAAAATTTCCTTATCTAGAAGTTTAGTACGACACATTACTTCATTAGTACCTATATATAATCTTAAGCGAGTATTATTTTGTATAACTCGTTTTGAATCTTTTAATACAGAAATCTCTACATCTATCAAATCAGTCTCCATCAATGAATTAGGAGAACCTATTACATCTCCTCTATTTATATCTTCTTTTGAAATCCCAGGAATATTTATAGCAACTCTTTGACCTGAAGTTGCTTTTTCAACATTTTCATTATGGACTTGAATTGTTCTAGCTTTAGTTTTTAGATTAGATGGAAATATCTCAATTTCTTCGCCTACAGAAATTTCTCCTTCTATTAATGTTCCTGTTATAATTGTTCCTAATCCTTTTAAAGTAAAAGCTCTATCTATAGGCATCCTAAACTTTTTTATATTTGGTGCTTCTAAATCTTTATTATAAATTTTTATAATTTCATCTTTTAACTCAGAAATCCCTTCTTTTGTTACACTTGAAGTTGAAATTATTTTAGAATTTTCTAAAAAAGTATCTCTAGTATATTCTTTTATCTCTTCTTTAACTAAAGGAATAAATTCATCTTGCACCAAATCTTTTTTTGTAATACAGATTATACCATTGTCTATATCTAAAAATCTTAAAATATCAATATGTTCTTTTGTTTGTGGCATTACTGACTCTTCAGCAGATACAATTAATAATACTAAATCTATACCACTTACTCCTGCCAACATATTTTTAATAAATTTTTCATGGCCTGGTACATCCACAATACCTATTTTATCTCCATCAGGAGTATCTAAATAAGCAAAACCTAAATCTATAGTTATACCTCGTTTTTTTTCTTCATCAAAACGATCTGTTTCAATATTTGTCAAAGCTTTTATTAATTCAGTTTTACCGTGGTCAATATGACCTGCTGTACCTATGATAAAATTAGACATCTTTACCTCCAATATCTAAAAAAGCATTAACAATATGATCGAAATCATAATCTTCTATTGTCCTAATATCCATTAAAAAATTTTCATTTTTAATTCTTCCAACAACTGGAAATTTACATATTCTTAAACTTTTTGATAACTCAGATGCATCAAAATCCTTATACTTTATGTTTAAACTATAGCTATCTAAATTTAAAGTAGGCATTGAACCACCACCAACTTGAGATTTAGAAGGTATAATCTTAACAGATATATCTGGTATCTCCATTAATTTTTCTTTTAAATTTTTAGCTTTTTTATTAAGATCTTTTTTAGATATAATTATATTCTTAATTGTTGGAATTTTTTCTTTGTTAACAGATAAATCTAAATATTGTCTTAGTGTTACTTCTAGTGCAGCTAAAGTCATTTTATCAACTCTTAGAGCCCTAGTTAATTGATTATATTTCATTTTTTCTATATATTTCTTTTTTCCAACTATAATTCCTGCTTGAGGACCACCTAACATTTTATCACCAGAAAATGAAATTACATCTATACCAGACTCAACTACCTCTTTAACTGTAGGTTCATCAGTATTTATATAATCTGAAAAGTCAAATAATAATCCACTACCTAAATCTTCATAAACTGGTACATTTTTTTCTTTTGATAACTCAACTAAGTCTTTTCTTAAAACTGTCTTACTAAATCCTACAACTCTATAATTTGAAGTATGTACTTTTAGAAGTATACCAGTATTTTCATTTATTTTATTTTTATAATCTTCCAAATGAGTTTTATTAGTTGTTCCTACCTCTTTTAAGACAGTTCCACTTTTTTTCATAACATCTGGAACTCTAAACGAGCCTCCTATTTCAACTAACTCGCCTCTAGATACAATAGCTTCTTTATTTCTTGCTAATGTATCTAAAACTAACATTACAGCTGCTGCATTATTATTAACTACCATAGCAGCTTGTGCACCAGTTATTTGACATATTAATTTTTCAATATGATTATATCTATGTCCTCTTTTTCCACTTTCTAGATCAAATTCTAAATTTGAATAACTAGAAGCTATTTCTTGTATTTCTTTTGATGTATTTTTATTAATACAAGATCTACCTAAATTTGTATGAACTACTATACCAGTAGCATTAACAACTTTTTTTAAATTCATTGATACAATATCTTCATAAGTATCAATAATTTTATCTATAAGTAAATCATTATTTATTTTATAATTTGATAATTCATCTTTATTTAATTTTTTTATTTCTTTTCTAGTTTTGTCAAATACAGTATTTATTGCCATTTTAAGTATTTTTTTGCTTTCAAAATTTTTATCAAGAATTTTTTTGTTTTCTAAGATATCATCAACTTTAGGAATCAGTCGATATAATTGTGACTTTTCCATTTTTCCTCCTATTATTTAACATAAATATATTTATCTTTTTTTTCATTAACTTTTCCTATTATCGAAAATTTTGTTTTTAAATTTTCATCTAATTCATCAATAAAATCATCTAAATCTTTTGGATCAATTGAAATAACTAATCCGCCAGATGTTTGCGGATCAAATAATATATCTTTTTGTACTTCTTTTATATTTTTATCAAAAAATACATTATCTCCAATATATTCTCTATTTTCATAAGCTCCTGCAGGTATAATCCCCATTTCTGCATTTTCATATACTCCAGACATAACATCTAGCTTATCAAAATCTATTTGTATAGAAACTTCACTTCCTTTAGCCATTTCATATAAATGACCTAATAAACCAAAACCCGTTACGTCTGTACAAGCACTAACATTATATTTAACCATTATTTCACTAGCAGTTTTATTTAACTCTTGCATATTGAAAATTACATTTTCAATTTGATCTTCACTAAGTAAATCAGCTTTTAAAGCAGTTGCTAAAATACCACTTCCTAGTGGTTTTGTAAGTACTAGTATATCACCTTTTTTTGCATCTTTATTAGTAATAATTTTTTCAGGTGATACTTCTCCTGTAACTGATAAACCATATTTAGGCTCATCATCTTCAATTGAATGTCCACCTATTAAAACCGCTTCCGCCTCTACGACTTTATCTGCTCCACCTTTTAATATTTCTTTTAAAATTGATTTATCTAAACAATTAGGAAAACCAACAATATTTAATGCTAAAGTAGCTTTACCACCCATTGCATAAATATCACTTAAAGCATTTGCAGCAGCGATTTTACCAAATTCATATGGATCATTAACAATTGGTGTGAAAAAATCTAGTGTTTGTATTATTGCTTTTTCATTATTTATTTTATAAACAGCTGCATCATCAGATGTATCAAATCCTACAAGTAAATTTTCAGAATCTAATTTAGGTATATCTCGCAATACATGCGATAAGGTCTCAGGACCTATTTTAGCACCTCAGCCAGAACTTTCAGTATATTGTGTTAATTTTATTTCTTTTTTCATTTCATCCCTCCTAAATATGAATTATACCATATTGCATCAATAAATAAAATTTCTTATTTTTTTTAATTTAGAACTACCTATTCCATCTACTTTTTGAATTTCCTTAACTGATTTAAAAGGACCATTTTTTTCAATATATTTAATTATTCGTTTAGCAATAACTTCTCCAATACCATCTATAGATTCTAACTGTTTTTGATTAAAATTATTAAACTGAGTAAGTGTAAATTTATTTGTTGATATATTTTTTTCGTCTTCATTATTTTCAAAGGGAATATATATTTTAATCCCATCTTTTAATTTTCTAGCTAAATTAATATTATCTCTATCCGCTTCTTTACTTAATCCACCAGATTTTTTAATTAATGTTTCTAATCTATCATCTTCTAATAATGTATAGACTCCTGGATTTTTTATAGCACCACTAATATCAACCTTTATATCTTTCTTAACTTCTAAATTAACTTCACTTTCTTTTTCATCAATTAAAACATCTATAGACTTATTTTTTTGAAATACACCAACTTTTGTAAGTACTAGTAAGATAATTAGTATTATAATGATATAAATATCTTTATTTTTTATATCTATTTGCATTTTTCCTCCTTTTTAAATTCCCCATATATATTTTACAAAAATTGGAACCATAATTGACATAAGAATTTGTAAAGGCCCTCCTACAATTAAAAAATCCTTAAACTTAAAACCTCCTGAACTATAAATCATTAAATTAGTTTGATAACCAACAGGTGTAGCAAAAGCTGCACTTGCAGCAAATGTTGTAGTAATTGCAAAAGCAAAAGGATTAGCACCTAACTGTTGAGCTACTTCTATACCGATAGGTAACATTAATAAAACACTTGCACTATTATTTATAATACTTGCTAATAAGCTAGTTATTAAATACAGTATCATCAAAAATATTAATGGTGGAAATACTGATGATAATTTTATTACTTTACTAGCTAAGAAACTATCTGCTCCAGTTTGTTCAATTGCAATTCCTAATGGGATTAAACCAGCAAGTAAAAAGTATACATTCCAGTCAATAGCGTTAAAAAACTCTTCTTTTTCAATTATTTTGAAAAAAACCATGCTTATAGCACCAATTAAAGCTGCTATTGGGACTTCTAATAATTGAAATGCTACTGAAATAACAAAAAATAATAAAATACCTAGTGAAATAATCATATCTTTAGTATCATAATTTTTTGCATCATATTCTCTTCCTACAATAAAATTGTCATTATATCTTAGTCTTTTAAATGTATCGTTAGTTACTAATAT
>JBNJDJ010000027.1:0-23134 GCA_051744845.1 Bacillota bacterium | reverse complement strand
TGGGCAAAAATTGGTCAAAGATTAGGTGCTGGTGAAATAGTACTTAACTCTATAAATGCTGATGGAACTAAAAATGGATTTAGTATAGATATTTTAGATAGATTAGTTAAAGAATTAGATATTCCAATAATTGCATCAGGTGGTGCTGGTAACAAAGAACACTTTTTAGAAGTTTTTGAAAAATCAGATGTAGATGCAGGATTAGCTGCAAGTATATTTCACAATAAACAATTAAAAATTAAAGACTTAAAAAAATATTTAGCTAAAAACAATATCAAAGTGAGGTTATAATGAATTTGAAATTTAATAAAGACGGTCTTATCCCAGCAATTGTACAAGATATAGATACAAAAAGTGTTTTAATGCTTGGCTATATGAATGAAAAATCTATAAATAAAACTAAAGAAATAGGTAAGGTTACATTTTTTTCTCGTTCAAGACAAAAACTATGGACTAAAGGTGAAACTAGCGGCAATTTTTTAATTCTTAAAGAAATTAAATATGATTGTGATAAAGATGCATTATTAGTATTTGCTAAACCTAAAGGACCTACATGTCATTTAAATAATTACTCGTGTTTTGAAGAGACTCTTTTTAAAAAGAATAGTGAAAAATCTAGCTCTTTAAATATACTTTATAAATTAGAAAAATTAATAAAAACTAGAAAAAAAGAAAGACCAAAAAATTCTTACACTACTAGTCTTTTTAATGAAGGTATAGAAAAAATTGCTCAAAAACTTGGTGAAGAATCAACAGAAGTAGTTATTGCTTCTATTAAAGAATCTAGAGAGGATTTGATATACGAAACTTCAGATTTAATATATCACCTTTTAGTTTTATTAGCTCAAAAAGATGTGGAATTGAAAAGTATTTTAAATGAATTAAATTCAAGATTTGATTAAAAATAAATCATATGATATACTTCCTATGTAAGAGAATATTCCTTATTAAGAGTGATGGAGGGACTAGGCCCTGTGAAATCCAGCAACCGGCTATACGGTGCTAAATCCTACAGTTTTACTGAAAGATGAGGTTATTATGCCTTCATTTTTAGAAGGCGTTTTTTATTTAATAAGAAATATTCAAAATGTTTAAATATATGGAGGTTTTATGAAAAAAAGATTTTTTACATCAGAATCTGTAACCGAAGGTCATCCTGATAAAATATGTGATCAAATATCAGACGCAATACTTGATGAAATATATAAAAATGACCCTACTGCAAGAGTAGCTTGCGAAACATCTGTTACTACTGGTTTAGTTTTAATTTCTGGTGAAATAACATGTGATTGTTATGTAAATATGCAAGAAGTAGCAAGAAATACTATAAAAGAAATTGGATATACAAGAGCAAAATATGGATTTGATGGAGATACATGCGGAGTAATTACTGCTATTGATCCTCAATCACCTGATATTGCTCAAGGAGTAGATGAATCTTTAGAACACAAAGAACAAGGCAATGGAGATGAAGACCTAGGAGCTGGTGACCAAGGTATAATGTTTGGTTATGCTTGTAATGAAACTGAAGAATGTATGCCTCTTCCAATTACTTTAGCTCATAAATTAGCAAAAAAAATGAGTGAAGTTAGAAAGGAAAGAGTCTTAGATTATTTAAGACCTGATGGTAAAACTCAAGTAACTGTTGAATACCACGATGATAAACCAATAAGAGTAGATACTGTTGTTTTATCTTCACAACATGCCCCAAATGTATCTCATGAAAAAATAAAAACAGAACTTATAAAATACGTAGCTAAAGAAGTAATAGATGATCATTTATTAGATGAAAATACTAAATATTACGTAAATCCAACTGGAAAATTTGTAGTCGGCGGACCACAAGGAGATGCTGGTTTAACTGGTAGAAAAATAATCGTAGATACTTACGGTGGTTTTTCAAGACACGGTGGTGGAGCTTTTAGTGGAAAAGATCCAACAAAAGTTGATAGATCAGCTACTTATGCTGCAAGATATGTAGCTAAAAATATTGTAGCTGCTGGATTAGCAGATCAATGTGAAATAGAATTAGCTTATGCTATAGGAGTTTCTCATCCTGTATCTGTATTTATTGAAACATTTGATACTGAAAAAGTCGATGTAGATGTAATAAAAGATTTAGTAGATAAACATTTTGATCTTAGACCATCAGCAATTATTAAAAATCTAGGATTAAGACGTCCAATATACAAACAAACTGCTGCATATGGACATTTTGGAAGAAATGATTTAGATCTTCCTTGGGAAAAAACTGATAAAGCTGATATTTTAAGAAAAGAAGCTTTATAAGATAAAAACTTCTTAGAATTTTCTAAGAAGTTTTTTTATTTCAAAACTTTTTGGCTTTTGTTTTTCAAAATAATATATTTTTTCAAATCCAATTTTATCTAATTTTTTTAAAACTTTTTTATTAAACTGACCTATCGTTTTAAAGTTATGAGAATCTGAGCCAATAGTTAATAACTTTCCGCCTTGATTATAATAAATTTCTAAAACATCAAAAGAAGGAAGTGTCTTTCCAATTCCATAAGCATTCCTTAGTCCAGAAGTATTAACTTCAAGACCAATGCCTTTTTTTATAATTAGCTTAAATATTTTTATTAATTTAGGTTTTATATAATCAATTTCTATATCTCTAACGTCTTTATTATATCTTTTTAAAATATCTAAATGTCCTAATACACTGAATTTATCAAAACACTTAACCGTTTCATAAATATCTATTAAATATTCATCCCAAGCTTGGTATTTATCTTTGTCTTTATAAAAATCACCTTGATATAAATCTTTTTTATTACAAGTATGAAATGATCCTATTAAAAAATCAAAATCATAAGTTTTACTAAATTCATTTAACCTTTCACACAAATGTGGTTGAAGACCTAACTCTACACCTTTTAAGATTTTTATATCTTTACCATATTTTTTTTGCATTTCTTTAATAACTTTCATATATTTATCTATATCAAAATCAAAATTAATAGATGGATCAGTATAATCATAGTCTATATGATCTGTAATTGATATGACTTTGATATTTTTCTTTATTGATTCTTGAATTATTTCTTCAACAGGTTGTTTCGAATCACTACTAAATTTAGAATGAATGTGTAAATCAATCACATTTATCAACTTCTTTTAATTCTTTCTCTATTAGGTTAACTAAAGAAATATTACCAGCAATTATTGACTCGCCTCTTTTATTTTCAAAATCTTTTACAATACCACCAGCTTCTTGAATTATTAATTTTCCTGCTGCAACATCCCATTTACTTAAATTTATTTCCCAAAAACCATCAAATACTCCACTTGCTACATTTACCAAATCATAAGCTGCTGCTCCTGCCCTTCTCAATCCTCTTACTTTAGGCACCATATGAGCAAAATGCTTTGAATTATTATCATCATTTTCAACTTTATCATATGGAAAACCTGTAGCTAATATAGATTGATTTAGCTTAGCTTTTTGGCCAACTCTTAATTCTTTATTTCCTAAAAATGCACCTTTATCTTTAATAGCTGTATACATCTCATCTAACATTGGTACATATACACACCCTAATAATGTTTCTTTACCTTTTTTTAAAGCAATAGATACAGCAAATATAGGAAAACCACTTGCAAAATTAGTTGTACCATCTAAAGGGTCAATTATCCATTTATAATCTGATTCATTATCAATTTGACCTTTTTCCTCTGATAAAAATGAAAAATCATATTTTTCACTTAAATCTTTAATAATTAAATACTCACTTGCTTTATCTACTTTTGTTACTAAATCTACGTTTGAACTTTTTATACACATTGATATATTTTTTCCTCTAAAATGCTTTTTTTGAATCGCTCCTGCTTTTTTAGCAATTTCTTTAACATCTTCTAAAATTTTTTCTAAATTCATAAATCCCTCACCTCAAAATTTATATTTAAATTTTAATCAATTCTTTTTTATATTTTATATAATTTCTTCCCAAAATACAAAAAAAGCTATAAAAGAATTTTTCTTTTATAACTTTTAATTTTTTTAATATCTCTAGTTTTCTATTTTTTATTAAATATAAGCTTAACATCTTTAACAAATTGAACAGATGCAAAAAATAAAACAAAGATTTCTAAACGTCCTAAAAGCATTCCAAATGTTTCAGCCCATAAAACTGAAGCAGGAGCAGAAGCTGATGTAATACCAATAGATAAACCTACCGTTCCTATACTAGAAGCAAATTCAAATAATGAATCTCTTAGTGGGTATCCATTTAAAACTAATACACTTACACCTAAAAAATATAATAACATGTAAAACCCGATAAAATTATAAACTCCTAATATATGATCGTTTTCAACATAAACTTTACCTTCAGGTCTATATACATAATTTTGTTTTATAGAATTTTTAGGTTCAAAAATATCTCTTATATTCCAATAAATAGATTTAATCATTAAATAAACTCTATATTGTTTTATTCCACCAGCAGTCGAACCTGTTCCACCACCAATTAACATAAGTAAAATTAAAATAAGAAATGGAAATCCTGGCCATTTTGTATAACTTACTGTTGAAAAACCTGTTGTACTTAAAGCCGATACCAAATCAAAAAAAGCGACTCTAATACTTTTTGAAACAGAACCAAAAAATTTATTTAAAGATAAAAACGATGTTATAGGTACTAAAATAGAAACTAAAATAAACATAAACTTTATTTCACCATTTTTTATAAATTGTTTAAATTTCCCTTTTAATAAAACATAGTGAGTAGCAAAGTTTATTGTTCCTAAAAACATTAATATGATTGTAATTAATTCAATTGCTAAACTATTATATGCTCCTATACTATTAGCTTTTGTTGAAAATCCACCTGTAGAAATAGCAGCAATAGAATGATTAATTGCATCAAAAAATGGCATATCTGCTAAAAAATATAAAAGTGTACCAGAAACTACATAACTAGTATATATAACCATAATCATTTTAGTTGATCTTTTAACATGTGGCAATAACTTATCAGATCTTCCTTCAGCATTATATAAACCTAATCCATGAGGGCCTATAATTGATGATAACATTACAACAGCTAAACCAGCACCACCAAAAAACTGCATAATACTTCTCCACATTAAAAATATTTTAGAAGTTTTAGTTACATCAACAACCGATAAACCAGTAGTAGTCCAACCACTAACAGATTCAAAAATAGCTTGAGTAAAATTTAATTTTCCAGATAATATAAAAGGCAAAGCTGAAATAATAGCAGTTATTATCCATGTTAAAACAACTATTATTCCTCCTTCAGTCAAACTCAATGTTACATCTGTTTCTTGTTTTCTACCTCTCATTATTAATCCAATAATAATCGCTATAATTGAAGGTATAATAAAATATTTTGCCTCAATCATTTCAGAAGTATAAAAAGGTAAAACAAGCAAAGGTAAAAGTATTATTATACCAACCCCAACAATAATCGATCCTGCATATTTGAAAATAAGTTTATATCTTTTTTTTAATCTATCAATATATAACATATTAATCAATCTTTCCTTTAACCATTTTTACAACTTCAGATTGCACTTCAGATAAAGTTAGTATAATCAACTTATCATTAACTTTAAAATTAGTATGTCCTTTTGGAATAATAACATTTCCTTGTCTAATTATAGAACCTATAATAGCATCTTCAGGAAATTTTATTTCACTTATCTTTTGATCTAAAATTAATGAATCACTGGATAATTTAATTTCCATAACAGATAATTTACCTTCTTGTATAGGTACTAAGTTCAAGATATCATCAACAGAAACTTTTTGCTCAATCAAATCAGAAATAATCTCAGCTGTAGAAATTACTGTATGTACTCCTAATTGCTTAAAAATATCTATATTATGAGGATCGTTAACAACAGCAAATGTTTTATTAATTTTATAAATTTGTTCAGCTATTTGACAAATAACTAAATTATCTGGATCACTCGAAGTTAAAGCAATCACCATATCAGCAGAAGCTATACCAGCATCTTCTAAAATATATGGTTTAGTACCATCGCCATGAACAATTGTAGAATTATCTTGTTTAGCCATCTTTTTACAATAGTCTAAATCGTCATTTATAACTGTTACTTCATATCCTTTAGAATTAAATGATTTAACTAAAAAGTATACTTTTTTTCCACCACCTATTACTATTATTCTCACATTAACCCCTCTCTTTATGAACAATTATTTTTTTAAATTCTTCAGCCGAAAGTATTGTTGGACAAATTGTTTCAATTTCTAATTCTTGATATACTTTTTTTCTACTTGGTTCTGCTAACCTAGCAATAACATGATTGACATTATAAATTTTTTTAGCAATCTGAGCAATCATAATATTTGTATTATCATCATTAGTAGCAGTAACAACTACATCAGCTCTATTAATTTTAGCATTTTCTAGTGTATCAATCTCTATAGCATCAGCTTCTAATTTAAAACCACTAAATGAATTATTTAATTTACTAAAAGATTCTTTATTTTGATCTATTATAACTACACTTTGTTTTGCTCTAGATAATGAGTTAGCTAAATGAGAACCTAATCTTCCGCAACCAACTATTATAATATAACGTTCTTTATTCTTTATCATTAGTGTCCTCTCCTAAAGAAACATCTGACTTTGTATCTCCCATCACTGTTCTTTCTAAATTCTTATCAGCTGGCTTATATGTTGGATCTAATGCTAAAGCAGCCCTATAATATTTTTGAGCAGTTAATATATCTCCATTGTATTCACTTATTACTCCTAATAAATTATGTGGTTCTGGTTTTTGTGTGTCTTCAGCTATTGCTTTCTTTAAATATTCTTTAGCCTCATTATAATTTTTTTCTATAATACATTTTTTAGCATATTCTATTAAATTTTTACTATTATTTAAATCACTTTTTTCCAAAGAAACACGATCTAAAACTTTTTGGGCAATATCCCTTATTTCTTGAGGCGTAAATGGTTTAGGAATAAAGTCAACTGCTCCTAATTTCATAGCTTCTACAGCTCTTTCAATAGTACCATAAGCCGTCATCATTATAACATTTATAGTTTGATCAAAATTTCTTATTTTTTCTAAAACTTCCATTCCATTTAAACCAGGCATTTTAATATCTAAAAAGATCAAATCAAAAGAATCATTTTTTATTTTTTTAAGTGCTTCTTCACCATTTATTGCTAAAGTAATATCATAATCTTTATTAGATAAACATTGTTTTAACGTCATTCTAATATTCTTTTCATCATCAACTATTAATACTTTTTCACTCATACTTATCCCTCCAATATCTTGTTAATTCTTCTTATTAACTCTTCATTTTCAAAAGGTTTTACAATATAATCATTACCACCTAGATTATAAGCTTTTTGTATATCTTTTTCTTCACTTTTAGCGCTCATAAATATAATTGGCAACTCTTTTTTAGTATAATTTTCTCTTATTGCTTCACAAATTAAATAGCCATTCATATCCGGAAGTAAAATATCTAATAAAATAATATCCGGATTAAAGTCTTCAATAATTTGAATACCTTCTGACCCACTTTTGGTAAATCTTGTTTCAAAATCATGGTTTTTTAAAAGCATTTTTAATGTTAATATTATATTTTTTTCATCTTCTATAACCAATATTTTTTCCATACTATCCCTCTTTATTTTTTATGCAAAGTAAAGTAGAATTTACTTCCTTTTCCTTTTTCACTTTCAACCCAAATATCTCCATTATGGGCTTCAATAATTTCTTTTGAAATTGCCAGACCTAAGCCAGTACTACCAGATTTATCATCACCTTTAATTTGAGTGAATTTTTCAAAAATATTGTTTTGTTTATTTTTCGGAATCCCTTGACCATTATCTTGTACTGTAACATAAATTGTATTATTAGATTCTTTAATTTCAATTTCAACTTTTCCTTCACCGTCACTAGGTACATATCTCAAGGCATTACCTATCAAATTGGTTAATACCCAAGATACTTTATTATAATCTGCTTTTACATAAATATCTTTAATTGCTTCATCATAAATCAACCTAGCATCTTTTTCTTCAAATTGTTTTTCAAATGGATTAACAGCACTTTTAATAATCTTTTTAATATTACATGTTTCAAAATTCATTTGAATTTTACCTGATTCTAATTTTGATAAATCTAATAAATCACTTACTAAGTTCTTCAACCGTTCAGAGTCTTCTTCTATTGCCTTAACTAATTCTAATTGATCTTTTGATAACTCACCAGGAGTTCTATCGAGTAATAGTCCTACACTCATGGAAATAGAAGTTAATGGAGTCCTAAACTCATGAGATACTGTTGAAACAAAATTAGATTTCATTTGGTCAACTTCTTTTAACTTAGTTATATTTTGTAAAAGTGTAACAACACCAAGTTTTTCATTATCTTTTGTAATAATAGTTCGTGAATATACTCTAAAAAAACTTTCATTTTCATTATTTTGTAAAGATAAGTCAACTGGTTTTTCATAATTATTAAACTCATGGTCTTTTTGTGCCTCTTTGATTTTTTCAAATATTTCCTCGTTATTAAATACTTCTAAGAAATGTTTGCCTATAACCTCTGATTCTCTAACATCAAAAATTCTTTCAGCTTCTCTATTAACTTTAGAAATATTATTATTTTTATCTGTTACAATTATAGCATCTTCAATACTTTCTACAATCGCTTCAGTTTTTTGATTTTCAGCTTTTAGCTTTTTAACATTTAATTGTTTATATGACTTTAATTTAGTTGTCATAATGTTAAATTCCTTAGCTAACTTAGAAATCTCATCATTTCCTTTAACTTCAATTTTTTGTTCATAATTTCCACTAGCAATCTTTTTAACTTTCTCAATCAGACTATAAATAGGGGTTATAATTTGATTAACTAAATATATTGCTATAATCAATCCGAATAATATAGTTAAAATAGATATAGTTATAGTTGAATAAATAGCTCTATTTGCAATTAAACTTGCATTATTTTTTCTATTTACCATACCATTTTGATTTAGTTCTAGTAATTCTCTAGTTTTTTCTTTAGCTTTTTCAAACAATGGCAAAATTTCATTATAATAATAATCTCTAGCTGATTGATAATCTTTATTACTTTGAATTTCTTGTAATTTATAAAATTTATCTAAATAATTAGTATAAAGTTTATTTATATTATCAAGAATCTTTTCTTCTCCTGGCTCAGTGATATTGTTTTCTGCAATTGAAAGTTCTTTTAAAAATTCTTTTTCGTTAGTTCTAAACAAATCATTAGCATTATTGTCCTCAGCAAACATATATGATAATTCAGCACTATCTTGTCTCTCAAGTGCAACAATCATATCTTGAGCAGCTTCAATTGTTTTATAGTTAGAAATCATAATATTTTCAATTGACTGTGATAATTGATTAAAATTATAAACTGACCATAAACTATTACCTATTAAAACAATAAATACAATTATAAAAACACTCAATATTTTAAATCTTAACTTACCTTTCATGAGTATTTCACCTACTTTCAAATTTAAATTTTACTTAATTTTTTAAGATCCTTATTATTTCCAATTACTATTAAAATATCATCTTCTTTTACTTCATATGAACCTAATACAGAAATGTTTAAATCATCTCCATGTTTAATAGCCATAACATTAATACCGTATTCTGATCGCATATTTAATTTTTCTAATGTTTTACCTACCCATTCATCTAAAGCAGAAATTTCCATCACACTATAATCCGGTGCTAATTCAATAAAATCTAATACATTTTTAGTAACTAAATTTTTTGCTACACGAATACCCATTTCACGTTCAGGAAAGACAACTCGATCTGCTCCAATTCTATATAATACTTTTGCATGTAAATCATTAACTGCTTTTGAAATTACCTTATTTAAACCTAATTCTTTTACCATTAATGTTACTAAAGTAGACGCTTGAATATTTGTACCAATTGTAACTATTGCAACATCAAAATTACTAATCCCTAATGATTTAATAGCGGTTTCATCTGAAGCATCTGCCTGTACCGCATATGTTACTTTACTCGAAATATTTTGAATAACTTCTTCATCATTATCTACTACCATAACTTCTTTACCTAAATCCATTAACTCTAAAGCAACAGCAGAACCAAATCTACCACATCCTAAAATCACAAATTGATTTTCCATATTTTCCTCCTATCCAACTATAATCTTTTCTTTCGGATATTTAATTCTATCTTTTTTACCAGTATGCCTGCTAGCAATAGCAGTAGCAACTGTTATTGGACCAACTCTACCCATAAACATTGTTATTGAAACAATAACTTTCCCAATTGCAGATAGTTCTCCAGTAATACCTGTACTTAAACCAACTGTTCCAAAAGCTGAAACTGTTTCGAAAAATATATCTAGAAAATTTTGTACTTCTGTAATAGATAAAATTATTGTAACAAAAATAACTAAGGCTAGTGCAATAAACAAAATTGATATACATCTTGAAACTGTTTCATAATCAATACGTCTTTTAGCAAAATTAATTTGATCTTTACCAATGATTTCACTATAAACAGCTAGTAATAATACACCTAACGTAGCTGTTTTTATTCCTCCAGCTGTTGAACCTGGTGAACCACCGATAAACATATATACTATAGTCAAAAATTTCGAGGTATCATTTAACTGACCAGTTGGTACAGTATTAAATCCGGCAGTCCTAGGTGTTACAGATTGAAATGATGATGCCATTATTTTATTTGGTAAACTTAAATCTCCTATAGTATTAACATTATTATATTCAAGCATAAAAAAGAATACTAATCCTGATACTAATAATATACCGGTAATTAATAAAACTATCTTTGTATGTAAATTTAGTCTTCTTATATTTTTGCTTCTATAAACATCAAGCATTACTGTAAAACCAATCCCACCTAATACAATTAGTCCCATTATAGTAAAATTGATAACTGGACTAGTAACATAGTTTTCTAAACTATTACCAATCAGATCAAATCCTGCATTACAAAATGCTGAAATCGAATGAAAAATCCCATAAAAAATACCAGTTTTCGTACCAAATTCAGGAACAAATTTAGTAGCTAACAAAATAGCACCTATAAATTCTATAAGAAATGTTACTTTTACAATTTTTAAAGATATTCTAACTACACCTGATATGCTATGTTGACCTAAATCCTCTTGGATTAACATACGATTTTTTAGACCTATTTTTTTACCCATGGCAACTACTATTAATGTAGTTATTGTCATAAAACCAAGTCCACCAATTTGAATTAATAACATTATAACTATTTTACCAAACAACGTCCAATGCAAGCTAGTATTTACAACTATCAATCCAGTTACACATACAGCAGAAGTTGAAGTAAATAAAGCATTTATAAATCCAACACTTTGGTTATTATTTGAAGCTACAGGTAAATTTAGAAGTATAGCTCCTAAAAATATAACTCCTAAAAAACCTAAAACAAGTACCATTGAAGGATTAATTTCTCTTCTAAGGTTATTACTTTTTAATATATTCATACTCATCACCTTTCAAAAAATACAAAATCCATAGGAAACCTATGGTTTTTTCACAACTAAAAATGGTTTCTCTTTCATCGCTTACGAAGTTAGCTGACGGGCTCGAGTTGAAAGAGTACTCTATTTATAAAAATAAAATTCGCCCCAAAAAAATGGGTCCTCCGCTCTTTTTTTAGATTAAGCATCTCTTTAATTATATTAGTATTATACTACTTTCACTATAAAAATCAAGTTATATTTTCTAATTTTAAAAAAAAATACTCCCAAATAGATAATCAATTTTAAATTGATTTCTATTTAGAAGTATTATATTAATTTATCTCTAATTTAATTAAAATAAACCAACAATTTCTCCATCTTCTTTTATATCCATCTTCATTGCAGCTGGAACTTTTGGTAATCCAGGCATTCTCATAATACTTCCTGCTAATGGAATTATAAAACCAGCTCCTGCAGAAATTTGAATATCGCTAATTGTTACTTCAAAACCTGTAGGTCTACCTAATTTTGTTTTATCATCAGATAATGAAGATTGAGTTTTAGCCATACAAATTGGTAAATTTCCAAATCCATCTTTTTCAAACTTATCCATACTTTTCTTAGCTTTTCTAGAGAAATTAACACCATCTGCACCATAAATCTCTTTACAAATAGTTTCAATTTTTTTCTCAATAGATTCATCTAAGTCATATATTGGACTAAAATCAGACTTTCCTGATTCAACTAACTCAACAACTTTTTCTGCTAAATCTATTCCGCCTTCAGAACCCTTTGCCCAAACTTCAGAAAGAGAAACTTCTACTCCTAGTTCATTACAACGCTTTTCAATAAAATCAAGTTCTTTTTTAGTATCAGTTGGAAATTTATTTATAGCTACTACTAAAGGAACATTAAATTTTTGAACATTTTCAATTTGCTTTTCTAAATTTTCAATTCCTTTTTTAAGTGCATCTAAGTTTTCTTTTTCAAATTCACCTTTTTTAGCTCCACCATGTCTTTTTAAAGCTCTAGCTGTAGCAACTAATACTACTGCTTCTGGATTTAATTTAGCAGAACGAGATTTAATATTAAAAAACTTCTCAGCTCCTAAATCAGCTCCAAAACCTGCTTCAGTAACAACATAATCAGCTAATTTTAATGCCATTTTTGTTGCAACTACTGAATTACAACCATGAGCAATATTCGCAAATGGTCCTCCGTGAATTAATGCTGGAGTATTTTCTACTGTTTGAACTAAGTTAGGTTTAATTGCATCTTTTAAAAGTAATGCAATAGATCCAGTAGCTCCTAAATCTCCTGCTGTTACAGGTTTATCATCATAAGTATATCCTATAATTATTTTAGATATTCTTTCTTTTAAGTCTTTCATATCATCAGCTAAACATAAAATAGCCATTATTTCAGAAGCTGCGGAAATGTTAAATCCATCTTGACGCACTACTCCGTTACTATTTTTTCCTAAACTAATAGCAACTTTTCTTAATGCTCTATCATTCATATCTATTACTCTTTTCCATAAAATTTTTCTTGGATCAAGATTTAATTCATTTTCTCTATGAATATGATTATCTATTAAAGCAGAAAGTAAATTGTTTGCTGCAGTAATAGCATGAATATCTCCTGTGAAATGTAAATTAATATCGTCCATTGGAACAACTTGAGAATATCCTCCACCAGCAGCTCCGCCTTTAATACCAAAACAAGGTCCTAAAGAAGGCTCTCTTAATGTAGTAAATGTCTTTTTACCAATCTTATTAAGTGCCATACTCAAACCAACATTTGTTGTAGTTTTACCTTCACCAGCCGACGTTGGATTAATTGCTGTAACAAGTATTAATTTACCATCTTCTTTGTCTGAATCTTTTAAAACAGATAAATCAATTTTTGCTTTGTCATCACCATATAAATCTAGGTCATCTGAACTTAAATTTACTTTTTTTGCAATCTCTACGATATTTTCTTTCTTAGCTTGTTGAGCTATTTGAACATCTGTTTTCATTTTTCCCCCTTAAACTTCATTACACTTGTAGTTTTTATTATAATTGATTTTTAAGCATTAAACAATTATTTTAAATATTTGTTATTTAATTGTTATTCTTTTTCATAATTTTATAAATTTCTAAAGCTGTTTCTAAATTATATCTAACTTTTCTATCTTTAATATCTACATCTAAAATTTCTTGAATTCTTTTCATTCTATAAAGTATTGTATTATAATGAGTATATAATTTTTCACTCATTTTTTTCAAATTACCATTTTCTTCAAAATACATATCTAAAGTTTCAATTAAATTAGTTTCCTTTTTATTATCATATGCAATAAGACCTTTTAATTTTTGATTATAAAAATCATTTAATTCTTCTTTTAATGCATCATGACAAAATATTTTATAAATACCTAAATTATCATAAAAAATTATTTTTTTATCAGTATATCCACCGTAAGCTTCACAAGCTTTTTCAGAATCTTCTAAACTTTTATGGATATTTTCTAAACCATAATAACTTCTACCGATTCCAATTATCGGTTTAACTTTATTAATTTTTTCATCTAATATATTCTTTATTGCATTTGCTATTTTTTTATTTTTCTTTTTTATTTTTAAATTTTTATCATACATAATAAGAATATTAATAAACTTTCCTTTATTGGATATTAAAAAAGGCCGTTTTTTATCTTTTAAAATCAAATTAATTAAATAAATCGATTTATTCATTATTTGAGAAAGAAAATTCTTATTTTTCTCAATATTTTCAATATTTACATTAATCTTTAAAACACTATAATATGCATTTTCTAAAAAATTATAATGTCTTGCTCTTTTCTTAGCCTTTTGCATTCTTTTAGGATCCAAAGAGATTAAATCTTCAAAAAATTCTGCCTTGTATTTATTTTCTACTTCTTGTACTGAAAGGCGTTTTAAAAACTCTAATGCCATAACATTTGCACTTGATTCTAAATTTAATACATCAAATTTTTGAAGTTTATTATTAATTCCGAATGTTATAATATGACCATAAACATTATTTTTAACCATAATAGGAACCATTAATCTTTTTATCTCTTTACCATCAATAAATACTGACTTTTCTTTTGTATTTGAAATTAATTTATTCCTTTTTGATCTGTCAAAAAACTTATTTATATTTTCCATAAGTTTTTTTTCTTTAGCCAAATCAATATTGGATTGACGAATAACTACTTCAAAGTGATGGTCAACAACATAAATAGGGTTTCTCATAGTTTTAGATAAACTTTTTAAAATATCTTTTATATCTCCACCTTTTAAAACCACTTCCATATTATCTTTATGGATTGTTTCAACTTTACGTATAATTTGAGATTGTTCATCATATATTTTTTGTAAAATTGGAGTCATAATATCTGTAAAAGAAATATCATAATCAATTTCAATTATAGGAAAATTTAAGCTATCTGCTAAATCTAATAATTCTTTAGGTAATTTATCTAAATAAGGTTTAACTTTAATTCCTAAACAAGCTACTCCTATATTATCCATTTCTTTTATCATTTCTTTTTGAATATCAATATTAGAATTTTTAAAAAAATAAGATGTTGAAAAAATAAACTCACCTTTATTAGCCCATTTTAAAATATCAGGATCAACCATAACATTTGTTTTAGTTACTAATCTATTTAAAGATGATTTACCTGTTAAAACTTTACTTTTTCCAATATAATCACTTGATAATATTTTACTTAGTTTAATACCAACTGCTCTTTGCAAAATAATCCCTCTCTCCTTATATTCTTTTTTTAATTATATCATAAAAAACTTATGGTAAAAAGAATATTATATTACAAAAAATTTACTTTACTTTAAATCCTGCCTTATCAAATGTAATCATATCATTATTCATATATGTTGCTGCTTCTATAATATTAAACATTAAAGCACAGCCAGTTCCTTCACCTAATCTTAAATTTAAATCTAAAGATGGTTTTAAACCTAAAAAGTTAGAAGCTATAATCGATCCTTTAACATTTGATTTATGAGAAGGTATCATATATTTGACTACATTTTTATTTATACTGTAGGCAATTAAAGCTGCTGCACTAGATATAAATCCATCTACAACTACAGGTATATTTTTAGAAGCTGCCCCAAGCATAACACCTGCCATAGAACCAATTTCTAACCCACCCACTTTAGATAATATATCAATAGCATCTTTTCTATCAGGTTTATGAAATTCTAAAGCCCTTTTAATAACATCAGCCTTATGTTTAACTTTATCTTTAGGCAAATTAGCACCTATTCCTGTTACATCAATAGGTCTTTTTTTACAAATAGTAGAAACAATTGCTGAAGACGGTGTTGTATTTCCAATCCCCATTTCACCAGTTCCAATTAAATTAACTCCTTTACTTATTTCTCTTTTAGCCATCTCTATACCAACTTCTATGGATTTTTTTGCTTCGGCTTTACTCATCGCTTTTTCTTTTAAGAAATTATTAGTTCCGTATTTAATTTTTCTATTAATTATTTTTTCATTATTAACTTCATTATTTATACCAACATCAACTACTATTACTTCAGAATTAGACTGATTAGCTAATGCACATACCCCAGTTATTCCTTTTGTCATATTATTAGCTTGAAAAAGAGTAATCTCTTTTGTAGATGTTGCAACTCCTTCCTCAACTATTCCATGGTCTGCTGCAGATACAATTATAGATTTTTTATTTATTTTTGGATAAATATCACCAAAAATGCCAGCTAATTGAACATAAATATCTTCAAGTTTTCCCAATGATCCTTTAGGCTTTATAAGATTATTTACTCTTTTTTGAGCACTTTTTAAAATTTCTTGATCTAAATCAGATATTTCAATTTGCATAATTTCCCCCTTTTTTATTTACTAAATTAAGTATATAATCTTTAATCAAAAAAGTAAAAAATTTTAAAAAAAATAGGCCTTAATTTAAAATTAAGACCTTTAATTTATCTAAAATGTCTCAAGAAAACTCCATCCTAATTTTTAATTAAGGTGGAGATGAATTGAGACGGTTTTGATTAATTGACGAAGGGGAGCAACTTCTTCGTCAAGTTTAAAGCTCCCTTTGTCGACCCGTAAAGGTCATCTCCGCTAATGCGGGTAAGTTCTCATCGTCAATGTTGGGGCAGGCATAGATTGTAATGATGCTTAATATCATAAGGATAACGATATGAGGTCGTCCATTACAATTTCCAGAGCCTAAGACTTGAGAAGCATCCTAGGGTGTATATCAAACACTCAGTCCCGAACGTAGTTCATCTGCCTGCACCTTTGAGCAGACATCACTTAGACTAATCTTGTACTCCACTATGAAGCTTTTTCAAGCTCCATCCTAATCTTATTTCTGATTAGGGTGAAGAAGTTGACATTTTAATAATTACCTTGTGCAACCATAGCATCTGCAACTTTTTCAAAACCTGCTAAGTTTGCTCCTGCAACTAAGTTATAACCTAAGCCGTATTTTTTTGAAGCTTCTGCAGCTGTTTTATGAATATTTTTCATAATTTGTTTTAATTTCTCATCAACTTCTTCTTCAGTCCAACTTAATCTCATTGAATTTTGACTCATCTCTAACGCTGAAGTTGCTACACCACCAGCATTTGCAGCTTTAGCTGGTCCAACAATTACATCATTTTCTTGAAGATATTCTAATGCGTCATTAGTTGTAGGCATATTTGAACCTTCACATACAAATTTAACGCCATTTTCAACAATCTTTTTAGCATCTTCTAAATGAATTTCATTTTGAGTAGCACATGGAATTAAGATATCTGCATCAACCCCCCAAGGTTTTTCACCTTCAAAATAGTCAACGCCGTATTTATCAGCATAAAGCTTAACCATATCTTTTCCACTATTTCTCATTTCAACTAAATAGTCAAATTTTTCTTGAGTATTAACACCATCTGGGTCATATATATATCCATCTGGACCAGATAATGTAACTACTTTTCCACCTAATTCAGTTACTTTTTGGCAAGTACCCCAAGAAACATTACCAAAACCAGATATAGCTACAGTTTTACCTTCCAAACTTTCACCATTAGCTTTTAACATTTCATTAGTAAAGTAAGTTACTCCAAATCCAGTAGCTTCAGGTCTAATTAAAGATCCACCATAAGATAATCCTTTACCTGTTAATACACCATTTTCAAATTTACCTTTAATTCTTCTATATTGTCCATATAAATATCCAATTTCTCTTCCACCTACACCGATATCTCCAGCTGGAACATCTACATCAGGTCCTATATGACGATAAAGTTCTGTCATAAAAGATTGACAAAAACGCATAACTTCTGCATCAGATCTTCCATTTGGATTAAAGTCTGATCCACCTTTACCTCCACCTATTGGAAGTCCAGTTAATGCATTTTTAAATATTTGTTCAAAGCCTAAGAACTTAACTATACCGATATAAACTGTTGGATGAAATCTTAATCCACCTTTATACGGTCCAATTGCTCCACTAAATTGAACTCTATAACCTCTATTAACATTTAAATTACCTTCATCATCAACCCAAGGTACTCTAAACATAATTTGTCTTTCAGGTTCAGTAATTCTAGCAAGAATATTATTTTCAATATATTCTGGCTTAGCTTCTAATATAGGCTCTAATGATTTAAAAACTTCTTCGACAGCTTGTAAAAATTCTTTTTCATTAGAATTTCTTTGTTTAACTTCTTCTAACACATTTTCAATATACTTCATTCTAACAACCCCTTTAATTTTAAACTCGCCAAAAAAACGTTTTCATAAAGCAAAAGAGAAAAAATTTGTTAAAAATTTACTTATCTCTTTATTTAACTGAAGTATAACATAGATAATTTACCTTGTAAACCTTTTTGAAATATTTTTTCATCAAATATTAAACGTTGAAATTTCAACCTTTTATAAAATTACTTTTTTGAATTTTCAAAAAATACAAACATGATTATATAACATTTGTATAGTTTTGATTGTATCTATTTTTATATTATATTTTTTCTTTTAAGTCACTTATTACTACATTACATTTTTCTATATTTAATCTTGTCATACTATATATATTATTTATAATGTTTTTTTGTAGATTTATTGCTGTATTTTGAAAATCAGATCCATATTCAAAAATTACATATATATCAATCGTTAAATGATTTTGATCATTATCTAATCTTATTTTATATAATTCTATTTTTTTAAAATCTTTCATAGAAATTTCTATAATTTCTTTTAATGCATTATCTGAAATACTAAATTTCCCTATATAAGAAAAAGTCGGTCTAGTTACTGTTTTTTCTTTAATAGCAAATTCTTTTGAATTATCTCTTTTTAAGATATGTCGTATTCTATTAAGTAAATAACCACTAAAATGTCTTTTTAACTCTAAACTTGGAAGTGGTATAATATGCTTTCCTTTATTAAATCTATGATCATAGGCAATTTCCATTTCTTTTTTTGTTGAAATATCTGATATATAGATATATTCATCTACATCTCCTAAATCTAAATTTTTAGCTATCTTTCTTGCCATTCTATCAGAAGTACCTATAATCAAGATAGAATCTTTATTTAGTTTCTTTATTTTTTTACTAATTTCTTTTCTATGGTCTTTATAGTGAAATATAGCTCTTTTTACTGCACCAATTGTAGTATCCTCTCTTTTAGCCGATTTTCCACCTATTAACCTGTTTTCATCAATTAATAACCCATCATCAATAACTACAGATATATTATGTTTATGAGCTATATTTAACGCTTTATAGCTTTTTCCTGTACCACTTTCGCCAACTAAAGCATAAACTTTCAAAATAAACCTCCTAATTTATAATGATTATCATTATTTTTATGATAAAAACTTCTTATTTTTTACTAGTTAGATTGTATATTAAATATTTTTTGTTATAATTAATTTATAATATTAATAAAATAATAATACAAGATAAAGGAGGAAAACAATGGCTTATACTATTACAGATTCATGTATCTCATGTGGAGCTTGCGAATCAGAATGTCCTGTTAGCTGTATTTCAGCTGGAGATGACAAATACGATATCGAAGCAGACGCATGTATTGATTGTGGTGCTTGCGCATCAGTTTGTCCTGTAGATGCAATTGACGCTTAGATTTAAGTAAGGTATGATTAAAAAATCATACCTTTTTTTATTTTTTATCTTTTTCAATATCTACATAAGTTATCTGACTTATTTTAGACAAAAACTTTAATACAGCTTTTTCCTCATTTACCGTAAAATCTTTTATAATAAACTTAACATATTTATTCATTAATCTATCAATTTCTTTAAATACATCTTTTCCTTTTTTAGTTAATACTAAATTCTTTTTTCTTTTATCCTTTTTTGAAATTTTTTTATCTATAAAATCTAATTGTTTTAACTTATCAACTTTTCTACTTACTTGATCGTAATTAATATCTAAACATTTATATAAACTAGAAAGATTACAATCATCTAGTTTTTTAATATTTTTTAAAAACAAATAATCTATAAATTCTAAATTATACTCTTTATTTATTTGGTTAAAATATTTATTTGATATGATTTTTTCAAAAATTTTATGAAACATCTCATAAATTTCATTATAATAAACTGACATATTTTTATTATCTAAAACTTAGATAACTTTCTCCTCTCTTAATATTTAAAATAATAAAAAAGGCTCTTTTGAGCCTAATTTAAATACTACTGACTTACTTATCTTTTATAAAATAAGTTAAGGTCAATAACTTATCAATCAAATGAACATTTTGAACTTCAATATCCCCTTTTACTTTAACATCTATTGGGGCAAAGTTCCAAATAGCTTTAATATTAGTTTTTTCTAAACGATTAACAATTTCTTGAGCAGAATCTCTATCAGTACAAATATAAATTATATCAATATCATTTTCATTAATATAATTTTCTAAAATATCTATATCATGTACCTCTACATCAGAAATTTTCATTCCAATAAGTCTTGGATTTATTTCAAAAATTGCTTTAAGTTTATAACCAAAACTATTAAAACTACTATAATTTGCAAGTGCTTGTCCTAAATTCCCAGCGCCAACAATTGCTGTATTATATGTTTTTGTTAAACCTAATATAGCTTCAATTTCATTATATAAATTTTCAACATCATATCCATACCCTTGTTGACCAAATCCCCCAAAATTATTTAAGTCTTGACGTATCTGACTTGCAGTAAAACCAATAATATCACTTAGCTCTCTTGATGATATTCTAGTTACTTCATTTTCTAGTAATTCTCTTAAGTACCTATGATATTTAGGTAATCTTTTAATTACTGCCTTTGAAATATTATTATTTGACATATATCCCTCCAATATTTTCTATAACTATTATAGCATCATTAAAAATATTATACAAATTTTTGAATTGACTTCTTATTTTTTTTGTGATAACATACTTTTCGAAGTAAATATCTTTAAATAAGTACGAGATACTTATAAGAGATATCCTTTAAAATGATTCCAGAGAAATCACAAAGGGAGGAAAAAAATGAATAAGACTATTAGACATTTGATAGAACCAAAAGATCTATCAAACGAAGACATTAATGAATTAATCAATTTAGGTATTGATATGAAAAAAAATCCTAAAAAATATGCTGAAACTTGTAAAGGTAAAATACTAGGATCTTTATTTTTTGAACCTAGCACAAGAACTAAATTTAGCTTTGACTCTGCTATGTTAAGACTAGGTGGAAATTTAATGGGTTTTACAGATATTGATACTACTTCTGCTAAAAAAGGAGAAAGTCTAGGCGATACAATAAAAGTCATGGGAGGCTACACTGACATTTTAGTTATGAGGCATCCTAAAGAAGGTGCTCCAAAACTAGCAAGCGAGTATTCAACAGTTCCAGTAATTAATGGTGGTGACGGTGGTCATCAACATCCAACTCAAACTTTAACTGATCTTATTACTATCAAAAAATACAAAAAAACTTTATCTAACCATACAATTGCCCTATGTGGTGATTTAAAATATGGCAGAACAGTCCATTCTTTAATTAAAACACTAGCAAGATTTAATACAAAAAAATTCTTTTTAATATCTCCAGAAAAACTTAGATTACCTAAACAAATAACTGAATCTATTAAACAAAAATACGATGTAGAAATCGAAGAAATATCTGATTTAGACCAAGCAATGGATAAAATAGATATTTTATATATGACTCGTATTCAAAAAGAAAGATTTTTTAATGAAGAAGATTATCTTAAATTAAAAGATTCTTATATTTTAACTAATGAAAAAATTGAAACTGCTAAAGATGATATGATAATTATGCATCCTTTACCAAGAGTAAATGAAATTTCTAAAGAAATAGATTCAGACAAAAGAGCAATTTATTTTGAACAAGCTGAACTAGGAGTTTATGTTAGAATGGCTTTAATTGCAAAATTTTTAGGGGAGGTATAAAATGCTAGAAGTTAAAGGAATACAAAATGGAATAGTAATAGATCATATACCAGCTGGAAAAGGAATAAAAATATTTAATAAATTATTTGACAATTACAATGAAAGTTCGGTAGTTTTACTTATGAATGTTGATAGTAATACTGTAGGTAAAAAAGATATTATAAAAATTGCTGATGAATTTAATTTTGATTTAAAACTTTTAGGACTAATAGATAAGAATATAACAGTTAATATTATAAAAAATAATAAAGTATCTGAAAAAATGACTGTTGAAGTTCCTAAAAAAATAAAAGGAGCTATTACATGTAAAAACCCAAGATGTATTAGTCATTCTGATATTTGGGCTAAACCAACTTTTACTTTAATTAGTCAAAATGGTGATTTGAAATATAGTTGTTCATATTGTGAAGAAATTACAAAATATAAATTATAATTTAATATAAAAAAATGGCTTATTAATAATAAATTAATAGGCCATTTTTATTTTAAACTTTATCTAAATTAAGATTCTAATTTGAATTTTTCTATAGAACTAATTAATGAATCAACTGTAGTTTTAAAATCATTAGCATAGTCATTTACTTGTTCAATTGTAGCTAATTGTTCTTCAGAAGAAGCTGAAACCTGCTGGGCACTAGCTGAAGTTTCTTCAGTTACTGCTGATATTCCATCTACTGACTCTACTATTTGTTCTTTACCTTGATTAATTTTAGTTGAGTCTTTATCAATTTCTTCTAAACTTTCTACTAAATCATTTAAAATATCTTGAGTTTTATCAAAAATCTCAGATGTATCTTTAGCTTTACTTGTCTCTTTATTCATACCTTTTTCTATTTTTTCAACATCTTTTACTACTAAAGATATACGACTTATTATATCTTCTATTAATTTTCTAATATTTCCTGTAGCTTCTGTTGTATCTTCTGCTAAGTTTCTAATCTCATCTGCTACTACTGCAAATCCTTTACCTGCTTCTCCAGCACGGGCTGCTTCTATTGATGCATTAAGTGCAAGTAAATTAGTTTGCTCTGCTATATCTTCTATAAACTTTATTATATCTTCTGTATTTTTAGCATAATCTTCTGCATTTTTTGCTTCAGTTACTGTAGAATCTGTAAGATCTTTATTTTCTTTAATAATAT
>JBNJDJ010000026.1:0-23343 GCA_051744845.1 Bacillota bacterium | reverse complement strand
TAACTGAGTAAAATAGTCAAAGCATAAGTCTTTCTGGTAGTCGGCGTTTTGCCATCGCCCTAAGTAGCCTTAAAGAATGAAAACCTAGCTTTAATGCGAGGGTTTTCAATGTTTAGTCTTTAGGGAAGTTAGCCTTATGAGCTTTCAAGAATCCTCGCCCATGTTTAATGGGCGGGGAGTATGTCAAACATTATCTACATTATATAAATAAATCTTCATAGAAGCTTAGCATTAAGGAGAAATCAGCTTAGAATCTTGTATTGTGAACTCATGTTTTGTGTTGAGCACATGTGTAATATCATTAACAAAATGAAAATTTAAAGTGTATTTTTATCATCAATAATTTACGCCTTGTTAAGCGACAAGCGGATATATAAAGTTTTGATCCTAATTACAAAATTACATACTATAAACAGCAGATACAGTTAAAAAGTTTCAAATTAAATACTCCAATACATAAAAAAATGGATATCTTAATGTGAAAAATACATTTCATATTAAAATATCCATTTTAGTATTATATTATTATTTTGATAAATTATTTAAAAAAAGAGATTACTACGGATATCTTGACTATCTCTAATGTATAAAAGGGATCTAAGTTATTTTAAGCGCAAAATCATTACCCAACTATATTTATATTAATCTAATAATATACAACTACAAATCATACGAAGGCTTGAAAAGAAAATCTATCTGAAATTTTTATTTGTTGATAAGATTCAAGCATTATTATATTTCTCAAAAATATAATTATACTAGATTAAAATAAATATTCTATTATTCCAATGCAATACTTCTTTTTCCAAAACAACTATAAACTCATTTTTTAAAAATATTTATGTTTCACGTGAAACATATTCATAACTTTTCAAATCAAAAATACATTTTTTATTTCAGTCAATCTATATAATGCATTTATCCTATGTGTATAATTTATCATGGAAACTTATATATTCTATAGATATCATTATTCCATCAAAATATAGTATCATAATATGGTAGATATCTTTTATCTTTTTTATCTTTATAATCTATTGATGAGCTATCTCTGCTAGTATTGATTCTTCTATTATACATTTTTCTTCTGTATTAATTATTTTTTTATAATCTCTACTTCACTCATACAAAATATTCAAATATTTTAATAATATAACTTGTTATTTTTACTTTTTCTTTTCATTTTAATATTTTTTTCTCTTTTAACATTTTAGAGAATCATATTTATATATTTTCATTTTACAAATTCGCCGGTTATCTGTTTTTTCTTAATTCTACTTATATATATCATAATCTCTGATTATTTTAAATTCTTTATATATATATTGCTACTTTATTTACAAATTTAAATACAGTTATTTTTTTCTATTCTTATTTTATAATCCGTTTGATTTTTTAAAAGATTTTCTACATCCTTATCTACTATTTTTGTTTTACTTATTGAATTTTTTATCATATTCAATGCTAATTTTTGCCAAAATTTCCTTGAATTTTATATAACGTATAATTTATATTTTAAAATCTTTTACTTTTTTTATTCTATTTTTCCATAACCACTATATAATCAATATTAACAAATAAATTCTTCTTATATTTATTTTCCGCAATAAAACTATTTATATTCTAAGCAATCATTTTCCAATTTAGAACAAATTATTTCTTTAACTTCTTTATACTAAACTTTTTTTAATAACTCTCTTTTTTACAAATACTTAAAAACTCCTTATTAAATAAAAATGTTTCACGTGAAACATTATCCAATAAATAACAGATATATGTTTCACGTGAAACATTAAAGTATTTCTAAAAGTCTATTTAAATCTTCTAAATTATAATATTCAATTTCAATTTTGCCTTTATTATTTTTCTTATGATTTATATTAACTTTTGTATTAAATTTTTGTTCTAAATCATTTTCATAAAAAACTATTTCTTTAGGTTTACGACTTTTTTTTCTTGATTTTTTATTTTTATTATTAGTAGACTTTAACTTTTTTATATATCTTTCAGTTTTTCTTACTGAATAAGAATTATTAACTATCTTATTTAACACTTCTATTTGTTTATTTTCGTCATTTAAAGATAATAACGCTTTTCCATGTCCAGAACTAATTAAGTCATCTTTTATAGCTTCAATAACCTTAGAATTTAATTTTAATAACCTTAATAAATTAGTAATATAAGATCTACTTTTACCTACAATTTCAGAAACTTCAGATTGAGTCAATGAATATTCATCAATTAAATCCTTATAAGCAAAAGCCTCATCTATACTATTTAAATCTTCTCTTTGAATATTTTCTACTATTGCCATTTTTGACATATCAGCTTTACTTATTTCTTTTACAATTGCAGGCACTTCTTTAAGCCCTAAATTCATAGCAGCTTTCCATCTTCTTTCACCTGCTACTATTTCATATCCTTGACTTGCTTTTCTTACAATAATAGGTTGAATTATACCATGAGCTTTTATAGACTTCATTAACTCATCTAACTTAGTATCATCAATTTCTTTTCTAGGTTGATCTTTATTAGGTTTAATATATTCAATTTTTATTGTTTTTAATTTTTCGTTAGAATCATCATCTTGTGATATCAAAGCACCTAAACCTTTACCTAAATTATTTCCCATAATTATCCTCCTAATACTTCTTTAGCTAAACTTAAATAAGCTTTCGCACCTTTAGAATTAGGACTATGATCTAAAATAGGAACTCCAAAAGAAGGTGCTTCAGCTAATCGAATATTTCTAGGAATAACAGTATCATAAACTTTATCCTTAAAATATTCTCTTACATTTTCCTCAACTTCAGACGATAAATTAGTTCTTTTATCCTTCATAGTAATTAATACACCATCAATAACTAAATCAGTATTTATTCTTTTTTGAACTAACTTACAAGTATTTATTAATTCACTAACACCTTCAAGAGCATAATACTCAGTTTGTATAGGTATAATAACTCCATCAGACGCTGCTAAAGCATTAATAGTTAAAACACTTAGTGCAGGTGGACAATCAATTAAAATATAATCAAAACTACTTTTAACTAGATCTAAAATATCTTTTAATAAGTAATCTCTATTAATCATTCGAGAAATTTCAACCTCAGCTCCAGCTAAATTTATATTGGATGGTAAAATATATAAATTTTCATATTCAGTTTCAATAATACAATTATCAACTTCAGTATTATCAACTAATGCTTCATAAATAGTATGATCTAAATTATTCTTATCTTCAATACCTATGCCACTAGTAGCATTACCTTGTGGGTCCATATCAACTATTAATACTTTTTTATCAAAATGATTTAAGTAACTCGATAAATTAATTACAGTAGTTGTCTTTCCAACACCACCTTTTTGATTAAAAACACTTAAAATTTTAGCCATATATACTCCTTTGATTCCTTTTTATATATTATACACCTATTTTCCAATTTTTTTAAGTTATTTAAATAAAAAAAGACTATTAACAAGTCTTTTTTGTCAATAGTCTTCTAATTATCTAAAAATTCTGGTTGCTGTTTTCGTTCTTCTAAGTTAACTTGAATTTTTTGGATCTTACTAGTAGCCTGTCCCATAGGACAAATAATGCACCAACTTCTAGATTTAAATAATATTCCCATTAAAATTCCAACTATAAAAGACATTCCCATAAATCTAAATAAAGCAAATGAAAGTTTATTAAAATTCCCATTTGAATGATATATTGAAAATGATAGTAATCCAATCATTAAAAGTAATAAACTATTTTTAAATTTCTTACTCTTCATCCATTTAGGCATTTCTAATCCTAAATTTATTTTGTTAAAGAACTTTCCTAAAAAAGAACCCCTAGGACAATATTTTACACAATGTACTTTACCATCACCTTTAATAGCATGTATAATAGGTGCAAGCATACATAAAAATCCTAATATTCCAAATCTAGTATCTACAAAAGATAACATAAAAAACATTACTATAATTATCCAAGACCAATTCATTCTACTTTCTATATTTTTTAATTTTTTCATTTTAACCCCTCCTATAGGGGGTATTGTAACACAATTATCAAGTTAAAAAAAGAAAAAATATATAGTCTAAATTTTCAAAAAATTCAATAATTAAACTTGAATATATTAAAAAACTCATAATTAAAATTATGAGTTTTTGCCTATTTAAAAATTTTTATTTTTAATTCAATGTGATCATCAAATTCTTTTTTATCAAAATCAGCTTCAATACCCGTTTCAACAATTTCATCGTAAGCTTTTTTTACAGTATTTACATATATTGTATTGCTCATTTTATAAGTAGTATTTTTCTTCAGTGTACTTTTCTTTTTATCTTCTAAAATATTTTTTATTAATTTATCAGTTTGCTTTACAGTTAACTCATTTTTTATAATTTTATTAAGCACTTTAATTTTTAAATCTTTATCCTTAATTTTTAAAAGTGCTCTAGCATGTCTTTCAGTAAGATTGTTTTCTTTTATCAGTTTTAATATATCACTATCATGACTTAAAATTCTTAATTTATTAGAAATAGTAGATTGTGATTTTCCTACTCTTTTAGCAATTTCTTTTTGAGATATATTATGCTCTCGAACTAAAGTTTTGTAAGCCATTGCTTTTTCAATAAAATTTAAATCTTTTCTTTGAATATTTTCAACTAAAGCTAAAACTGCTGATTGATTATTACTTACTTCAATTACAACAGATGGTATTTTTTTTATCCCAGCATATTTAGTTGCTCTTAAACGTCTTTCTCCAGCAATTAACTCGTATTTATTATTAATTTTTCTTACACTAATAGGTTGAATTACTCCTACACTTTTTATAGATTCAGCTAACTCCTCCAAATTTTCTTTATTAAAATTTTTTCTAGGCTGATTAGGATTTTTTACAATTTTTTTAACATCTAAAAATACAACATCATTAATTTTTTCCATTTAATTATCACCTACTAAAGGTTTATTTTTAGGTCTTCCTGGTCTTCTTGGATATTTAGAAGGAGTATTTTTAATCTTTTTAATAATAATTAAAGATCTTTCCATATCAGTTTTTGGAAGTTTTAATTCAATAACTTTTTGAATTTTCCCTCCTAATTTTTTTATTGCATATTTTGAATTATTAATTTCCTTCTCATCTTTTGGACCTTTCATAGCAACAAAAAAACCATTTAATTTTACAAATGGTAAGCAATATTCAGATAACGTTGCCATATTTGCAACTGCTCTAGATACTACAATATCATATTTTTCTCTATATTTTTTCTCATTAGCTAAATTTTCTGCTCTTTTATGAAAAGCTTCAGTATTTTTAAAATTGTATTTATTAATTAAATGATTTACATACTCAATTTTTTTTAATCTCGAATCAATCATTGTTAAATCAAAAGATCTATCATAAATTTTTAAAGGGATACCAGGAAAACCACCACCTGTTCCAATATCTAAAATTTTAGCATTTTTTTCAAAAATATCAGTAATTAAAACAGAAAGAGAATCTACAAAATGTTTATCAATAATATTTTTTTCTTCGGTAATAGATGTAAGTCTTACTTTTTTGTTCCATTTAAGCATATCATTCATAAATGTATCAAATTGATTAATTTGATTCTCATCTAATTTAATATCTAAGTAATTTAGTTTTTCAATAAATTCATTTTTACAATCCATAAATTACTCACCACTTTCTCTTTTTATTTTCTCTAAATAAACAAATAAAACATTTATATCTGCTGGATTAACACCAGAAATTCTACTTGCTTGTCCAATAGAATTAGGTCTTATCTTATTCAATTTTTCCCTTGCTTCGTTTCTTAAACTTTCTACTTTTGAATAATTTATATCCTTAGGTATTAATTTACTTTCCCTTTTTTTAAACTTTTCAACTTGATCAAGTTGTTTTTTTATATAACCTTCATATTTTATATGATTTTCACATTGAGTTATAATATCGCTATCTAATAATGGTCTATCTTTATCAATTGGCTCTAAATTCTCATAATTTAATTCTGGTCTTTTTAATAAATCATATAATGATTTAGATGCATTTAGAGTTGAACTCCCAATATTTTCTAAAGTTTTATTAGCCTCAGACTTTTGAATGTGGGTATTTTTTAAACGTTTTAACTCATTTTCATATCTTTCTTTTCTATCTTTCATTTTGTCATAACGCTCTTGACTAGCCAATCCAATTTTATAAGATTTTTCAGTTAATCTAAAATCTGCATTATCTTGTCTTAACAATAATCGATATTCACACCTTGAACTCATCATTCTATAAGGTTCATTAGTCCCTTTTAAAATTAAGTCATCTATTAAAACCCCTATATATGCTTCTGATCTATCTAATACAAATTTTTCTTTATCATTTATCTTTAAGTGAGCATTAATTCCAGCTATCAAACCTTGAGCTGCTGCTTCTTCATAGCCTGAAGATCCATTAATTTGACCTGCTAAATATAAATTATTTATTTCTTTATATTCTAAAGTATCTTTTAACTCAGTAGGATCAATACAATCATATTCTATAGCATATGCTGGACGCATTATTTCTACTTTTTCTAATCCTTTTATACTTTTCATAAATTTTTCTTGTAAGTGTACAGGTAATGATGTAGACATGCCTTGTACATACATTTCATTAGTATATCTACCTTCAGGTTCTATAAACAACTGATGCCTTTCTTTATCAGAAAATCTATCTATCTTAGACTCAATAGATGGACAATACCTTGGTCCAACGCCTTCAATATCCCCACCAAATAAACCTGTTTCATTCATATTTGATAAAATTATATTGTGTGTTTTTTCATTTGTATAAGTAAGCCAACAAGGATCTTGATCCTTTGATAAAGAATCATTTAAAAATGAAAATGGTACTATATCCTCATCGCCTTTTTGAATTATCATATCATCAAAATTTAACGATCTCTTATTAATTCTAGCAGGAGTTCCAGTTTTAAATCTTCTAAGATTTATACCTTTTTGAGCTAAGTCATTTGAAAGCTCATAAGATCCTTTTAATCCATCAGGTCCACTTTCAAATGATTGTTTCCCAATAAATGTCTTTCCACCTAAATAAGTTCCAGTTGCTAATATAACAGATTTAGCTAAAAAAGATCTATTTAATATATCTTTAATCCCAATAACTTCTCCATTTTCAATAATTAAATCAGTTGCTTCAGCTTGTTTTAAATATAAATTTTCTGTATTTTCTAAAACTTTTTTCATTTCAACATGATATTGATTTTTATCTGCTTGAGCTCTTAAAGAATGAACAGCCGGACCTTTTCTTGTATTCAACATTTTAGTTTGAATAAAAGTTTTATCAATATTTTTACCCATTTCTCCACCTAATGCATCAATTTCTCTAACTAAATGTCCTTTTGCAGTTCCTCCAATTGAAGGAGAACAAGGCATCATAGCCACAGAAGATAAATTAATTGTTATTAAAAGTGTTTTAGAACCCATTCTAGCTGATGCTAAAGCTGCCTCACAACCTGCATGTCCAGCACCTACAACAATTACATCATACTTTTTATCTTTCATTTTTCCTCCTATTATTTACCTAAACAAAAATTATCAAATATACTATCGATAATATCTTCATCTAAAGACTCACCAGTAATCTCACCTAAATATTCATATGTCTGTTTAATATCTATTTCAATAAAATCATATCCTAATTTACTTTTTGTAGCAATGATTGCCTCTTTAGCACTAGTTAAAGCTTTTTCTAAACTGTTTATATGCCTAATATTAGTTATAAAATCATTATTATTAGTTTTTATATCTCCATTGTAAACCATTTTAGCAATTTCATCTTCTAGTAATTTAACACCTTTTTCATTAATTATAGATGTTTTTATAATTTTTTTATCTTCTAAAAGATTTCTAACATTATCTAAATTTAAATTATCTTCTAAATCTATTTTATTAATAACAACTATTACTTTTTTGTCTGTCGTTTTTTCAATTATTTCTCTATCTTCATCAGATAATTTTTGATTGTTATTTAAAACTAAAATAACTAAATCTGCTTTATTAAAAAACTCTTTGGATTTTTCTACACCTATTTTTTCAATTTCATTTTCTGTTTTTCTTATACCAGCAGTATCTATTATTTTTAATGGAATACCATTAACATTTATATATTCTTCTATAACATCTCTAGTAGTTCCTGGAATATTTGTAACAATAGCCTTAGCTTCTTTTAAAAGAGCATTTAATAAAGAAGATTTTCCAACATTCGGTTTTCCTACAATAACTGTAGATAAACCTTCTCTTATTATTTTTCCTGTATCAGAATCTTTTAATAAATCATCAATATTATTTTCGACTATTTGTAATTTTTCAATTATTTCCTTATAAGTAATTTCTTTAATATCAGCTTCAGGATAATCTATTCCAACTTCAATCTTAGCCATTAATTCTTCTAAAATTTTTCTTAATTTATTTATTTTTTTTGATAAATATCCATCTAATTGATTATAAGCTACTTCAAATCCTTTTGGAGTTTTTGAACTTATTAAATCCATTACAGATTCAGCTTGTGATAAATCTAATCTCCCATTTAAAAAAGCTCTTTTAGTAAATTCACCAGCTTCAGCCATTCTTGCACCATTTTGTAAAACTAAATTTAAAACTTGGCGTACAGGTACTGAGCCTCCATGACAATTTATTTCTACTAAATCTTGTTTAGTATATGTATTAGGTTTATACATAAAACTTATTAGTACTTCGTCTATAATTTTTTTATCCTTTAAAATATCTCCATATATAAGCTTTTTATCTTCAAATTTTTCTAAATTTTTATTTTTAGGTCTAAATATACTTTTTACTATTTCAAAAGCTTTAGGTCCACTTAATCGAACTATACTAATTGCACCTTCTCCTCTAGGAGTTGATATAGCAGCAATTGTATCTTCCATAAACACCTCGTTTCTATCTTTTTTTTAAAAGAAAATAGTCAATATTCCTTAATATATATAATAAGGTAAAATTGACTATTTGATTGATTAATATATTAATTATTTTTATTAAAGTTTTGAGTATAACAAATAACAACTTTTCTATAAGGATCTTTGCCTTTTGATTTAGTATTAATTCCAAAAACTCCTTGTAAAGTTGAATGAATTATTCTTCTTTCATAAGGATTCATAGGTTCTAATACAACATCTCTCTTTTTCTTTTTAGCCTTTTTAGCAAGTCGTCTTGCTAAATTTTGTAATGTTTTCTTTCTTTTATCCCTATAATTTTCTGCATCTAATAAAATTCTTGTATAATCATTTTTTCCTCTATTAATAGCCAAAGATGTTAAATACTGTAAAGAATCTAGAGTTTGTCCTCTTCTACCAATAACTAATGCCATATCATTACCTTCAATATCAATATATAGATTTTCTTCATCTAAACTTGCATTTAAATTAGCATCAATACCAATTTCAATAAGCATATTGTTTAAAAAATCTTTTGCTTCATCTATAACTGATACATCTTCAGTTTCTTTTTCAGACTTATTAAGTTTTTTAGATTCATTAACTTTATTTTTCTTTTTATCTTTTTGTTTTTCTTTTGATTTATTATTATTTGAATCTTTCTTTTTTTCAACTTTTTCATCTGATTTTTTTATATCTAATTTTTCTTTTGTCTTTTCAATATCTATTATTTTTTCATCAATTGAATTATCGGTTTCTTTTTTAAAAGCTTTTATAATTGCTTCTTTTGAGCCAAGACCTAAAAATCCTTTTTTAGGTTCTTGTAAAATTTCAATTTCTACATCTTCTCTATTAACCCCTAATCGAGCTAAAGCATATCGTATTGCTTCTTCTTTTGTTTTTCCAGTTGTTTTAACACTATCCATTTATTAATCCTCCTCAATTAGTTTAGGAATTAAATATTGTTGACCAATTTGGAATAAATTACTAACTGTCCAATATAAAATTAATCCAGCTGAAAACTTAGCTCCCATCCATAAAATCATTAAAGGCATAACCATTGCAAAAGCTTTCATATTATTACCTTGTTGTGGGCTACTATTCATAACATTCATTTGTATATAAGTTGACGCTGCTGAAATAATAGGAAATATTCCAGGTAAAGCAAGTAACCAATCAGGACCACTAGATATAACGTTTCCTAATAAATCTGGATCAGTTAAATTTTTAAGCCATAAAAATCCAGCTTCAGTAGCTATTCTTGCAGCTTCAGGATTATCGACAAATACATATGTTGCAGGTTCTCTTAAAGATCCTAATAAACCAAATAAAATTGGCATTTGTACTAAAAGTGGTAAACATCCTGATAAAGGATTAGCACCATTTTTTTGATAAAGTTCCATTGTTTTTTTATTTAAAGTTTCTTTATCATTTTTATATTGCTCTTGTAACTTTTTTAATTTGGGTTGTAATTCACTCATTTTTTTTGTCGATTTAATTTGCTTAATAGACAAAGGTAATAAAAACAATTTCATCAATATAGTAAATAATATAATCGCAAATGCATAATTACCAACTAAATGATATAAACTTCCTAATGCCGGACCTATAAATTTTGCTAAAAAATACATTAATTTCCTCCTGTTATTCTAATGGATCATAGCCACCCTTATTAAAAGGATGACACCTTAAAATTCTTTTTAAACTTATAAAACTTCCTTTTATTGCTCCATATTTTTTTACAGCTTCTAACGAATATTTAGAACATGTCGGATAAAATCTACAAGTTGGTTGACTTTTTAAAGCAGAAATATATTTTCTATAAATTTCAATTAAAAATATTAATATTTTTTTCATATTCTTCTCCTGAATTTTTTATTAACTTTTAAAAAATCATTTCTTAACCTTTTATAATTAATATATTTAATTTTTGTTCTAGCTACAATAACTAAATCATAACCTTTCTGCGTTTCTAAATAATCTTGTCTAAATATTGCTTTTAACCTTCTCCTAATTCTATTACGTTCTACACTATTCCCAACTTTTTTACTTACTGTAAATCCAATTCTATCATATTTCTTATTATTTTTTAAATAATAAAAGATAAATGATTTTGAAACAATTTTCTTACCATTACTATAAACTGATTTAAATTCCTTATTTTTCTTTATACTAGTAGGTAACATTACTCCTCCTAATTATATCAAAATTTATTATACATTTTTAAAAAAAAAATGTCAAGTGAGCTTAGATTTCAAAATTGATTATTAAATCAATATAAATTTTTATATGTTGATTAATTTATAATATATTATCTTAAATTATTAAAAAATAAAAGTTAACAACAGTTTTATCAACAATCTGTTAAAATTGTGGATAACTATTGCCAAAATATTTTTTTTCTGATATCATATTATTTAGTCAACAACTGTGGATATCTTATTGAACAAATTAAAACATAATTGCTATTGTGGATAAATAAGTTTAAAATCTAATAAGTTATCAACATACATGTTATTATCCCGCTAATTTTAGGAGTGTAAAACTTGATGCTTTTTATTAACACGGCTGTGGATAACTTATTTTTTTGTTTATTTTTTACTTATTAACATATTATCCACATGAAAAATTTTCTAAAATTTAATAATTATTATACGAAAAATATTTGGAACATTATCTATTTTTGTTGATAATTTGTTTATAACTAATTTATGGAGGTACTTATGTCAAATAATTTAGACCAAATCTGGGAGGAATCATTAAAATTAATTAAATCGGAATTAACTGAAGTCAGCTTTAATACTTGGTTAGGTTCAATAAAACCAATTCAAATAAACAACGAAGATCTTATTTTATCGACACCAACTGACTTTAACAAACAAATTCTAGAAGACCGATATATTGTTTTAATTAAAAATGCAGTTAAACAAGCTGCTAAAAAGGAATATAATATAGTTATTATAACTCCTGAAGAAGTAGATTCAATACAAGATGAAATAAAACAAGAAAAAGCTAATGAACAAGAAAATCAAAATAAAAAGATTACAACTGAATCAAATTTAAATCCAAGATATGTATTTAAAGAATTTGTTATAGGAGCATCAAATAGATTCGCACATGCTGCTTCACTTGCTGTAGCAGAATCTCCTGCTAACGCTTATAATCCTTTATTTATATATGGTGGTGTTGGTTTAGGAAAAACCCATTTAATGCAAGCAATTGGCCACTTTATAAAAGAACATAATCCTAACTCGAATGTTATTTATGTATCTAGTGAAAAATTTACTAATGAGTTAATTAATTCTATTAAAGATGATAAAAATGTAGAATTTAGAAATAAATATAGAGATGCTGATATTTTATTAGTAGATGACATACAATTTATAGCTGGAAAAGAAAGAACTCAAGAAGAATTTTTCCATACATTTAATGCTTTACATGAAGCAAACAAACAAATTGTACTATCATCAGATAGAACACCTAAAGAAATTCCTACACTTGAAGCTAGATTAAGGTCTAGATTTGAATGGGGACTTATAACTGATATTCAAGCTCCTGATTATGAAACACGTATTGCTATTTTAAGAAAAAAAGCCGAAAGAGATAATTTAGATATTCCAGGTGGAGTATTTGAATTTATAGCAACTAAAATAAAATCTAATATTAGAGAATTAGAAGGTGCTTTAAATAGAGTCGTAGCTTATTCTTCTTTAACAAATAAAAAAATATCAGTCGATTTATCTAATGAGGCTTTAAAAGATATAATTTCAGATAATAAACCTAAAAAAATAACTGTTGATTTAATTAAAAGAGTTATATCTAAAAAATATGATTTAGATATTAAAGAAATGATTTCAAGAAGACGAGCTAGAGATATTTCTTTTCCAAGACAAATTGCTATGTATTTAAGTAGAGAACTTACAGATCTATCTTTACCTAAGATTGGTGAAAAATTTGGTGGTAGAGACCATACAACAGTTATACATGCAAAAGATAAAATTCATGATTTAAGAAATGACGATGAATCTTTTAATAATAAGATAGAAGAGTTAATTAGAATCATACAAAAAAAATAATAACAATTTTTAGTGGATAACTTAATAAGTTTATGTGGATAACTTTAATTTTTAGACTGTGGATAAGTTTCTATTGATGTCCTTTTTATCCACATGTTAATAACATTGGTTTTTATTCAAATTTCAATATCTTTTATACTTTTCCACATATCAACACTCTCTATTACTATTATTATTCTTAAGTATATTTTTTTATTATATATGAAAAAGTAAAATTTAAAATTCAAGGAGGTTATCAACATGCAAATAAAAATTAAAAAACAGAAATTACTTAATGGATTAAATACTTCTATAAAAGCTATATCTAATAAATCTACTTTAGAAATATTATCAGGATTTTTATTAATTGCTAAAAATGATGAATTAAAAATTATAGGAAATGATTTAAATTTAGGAATTGAAACAACTATAAAAGATGTTACAATATTTAAAGAAGGATCAGTAGTTATAAAAGCTAAACTATTTATTGATATGATAAAAAAATTACCTGACCATCCTGTTAGTTTAAAATATAAAGAAAATCAATTAATTATTAAATGTAAAGAAATAGAATTTGATATAATGGGTAATAATCCTGAAGAATATCCTGAATTACCTGATATTAAAAAAGAAAATGAATATACATTTAATTCAGATTTAATGAAAACAATGATTAAACAAACTATATTTGCAACATCTACTGATGAAGCAAGACCTATACTTAATGGAGTTTTATTTGAAATTGAACAAAACATTTTAAAATTAGTAGCTGTTGATGGATACAGATTAGCTCACAAAACAGCTAAAGTTAATAAAACAGTTGATAATAGAGCAGTTATACCAAGTAAAACATTAAAAGAATTAACTAAAATTTTAGAAGATAATGATACTTTCAAAATATCTTTTTCTGATAAACATATTGTTTTCAATATTAATAATGTAAAAATAATTTCTAGGTTATTAGAAGGAGATTTTATCGATTATAAGGGTATATTACCTGATAAATTTGTTTCACAAATGGAAATTGATACTAAAAAGTTAAAAAATTCAATTGAAAGAGGTTTATTGTTAGCTATGAAAAATAATAAATCATCTATAAAATTTGAAATTAATAATAATAATTTATTTATTGAATCAAATGCAGAAACAGGAAAATTAAGTGAAACTTTAGATGTAAAATATAAAGGTGAAAAATTAACTATTGGATTTAATCCAAATTACTTATTAGATGTTTTAAAAGTAATTGATAGTGAAAAAATAATTATGAAGTTTAATAACAAAATAAGCCCAACAATAATAAAAGGTAAAAAAGATGATAATTATAAGTATATGATTTTACCTGTCAGATTATCTTAAAAAAAAGGAGAAAAAATGAAAGAAATTTATATTACTACAGATTATATTAAATTAGATCAATTATTAAAATTTGCAAATATCTCACCAACAGGAGGACATGCTAAATTTTTAATAAAAAATGAATTAGTTAAATATAATGATAAAATAGAAACTAGAAGAGGTAAAAAAGTTTATCCTAAAGATAAAGTTGAAGTAGATTTAAGTCAAGATTATAATTTTGAAAAAGACAATATAACTTTAAAAGTTTTAAAAAAATAAAGATAGGTGAAAATATTGTATGTAAAAAACTTAAGATTAAAAGATTTTAGAAATTATAATAGTCTTAATTTGTCTTTAGATAAAAAATTAAATATAATAATAGGAGATAATGCTCAAGGCAAAACTAATTTATTAGAAGCAATTTATTTTGCTTGTTTTGGTAAATCTTTTAGAACTAATAAAAATAAAGATTTAATCCAAATAGATAAAGAATTTAATTATGTAAAATTAGAAGTTAAATTAAAGCATATTGAAACTAAAATAGAATATAGAATTCATAAAAATTTAAAAAAACAAATAAAAATTAATAATAATTCAATAAAAAAATTATCAGATATTTTAGGAAACATTAATGTTGTATTATTTTCCCCTGAAGATTTAGAACTTGTCAAAGGTTCTCCTGGTGTTAGAAGAAATTTCATAAATAGAGAATTATCTAATTTATATCCTAAATATTGTAAAAAATTAATAAAATATCAAAAAATACGAAAACAAAGAAATAACTTATTAAAAAAATATAAAATGTCTAATGAGCATAATAAATTTAATGCTCATTTAGAAATTTTTAGTAAACAATTAATTGATACAGGTAGTTATATAATTTTTAAAAGATATAAATTTTTAAAGCGATTAAATAAAATAAGTAAAAAAATTCATATGAAATTAACTGATAAAAATGAAAATTTAAAACTTGATTATTTATCTAATATTAACTTTGATAATAATAATTTAAAAGAAATAAAAAATAATTTTAAAGATGAATTAGGTAAAGATCAAAAAAGAGAAAAAAAATTAGGATATACATTATCAGGTCCTCATAGAGACGATTTTTCTATGTTAATAAATAATAAAGATATTAATAAATACGGTTCTCAAGGACAACAAAGAACTACTGCTTTATCAATTAAATTATCAGAAATAAATTTAATAAAAGAAGAAATTGGTGAATATCCAATTTTACTTTTAGATGATGTTTTTTCTGAGCTTGATATTAATAGACAAAAAAGATTATTAGAAATTTTTAATAAAACACAAACAATTATTACATCTACACATTTAGATAATATTTTAAAGGATAAGGTTAATAAAAAAAATTTAATAAAAGTTAGAAAAGGAAAAATATTAGGAGGTAAATAGTGAGTGAAAATAAGTATAGTGCAAAAAATATACAAGTACTAGAAGGGTTAACTCCTGTAAGAAAAAGACCTGGTATGTATATTGGTTCCACCTCTGAAAAAGGACTACATCATTTAGTTTATGAGATTGTAGATAATAGTATAGATGAAGCTTTAGCAGGATATTGTAATGTTATAGAAGTATCTATTTTAGAAGGCGAAAAAATAAAAGTTGTGGATAATGGTAGAGGTATTCCTATAGATACTCATAAAAAATCAAATAAACCTGCTGTTGAAGTTATACATACTACTTTACATGCTGGAGGTAAATTTGATAGTGGGACTTATAAGGTTTCAGGAGGATTACATGGAGTAGGAGCTTCAGTAGTTAATGCTTTATCAAAAAAATTTATTGTAGAGGTTAAGAAACATAATAAAAATTATAGAATTGAATTTGAGAAAGGTATAAAAACAAAAGATTTATTTGTAGCTGGTAAGGCAAGTGGTAGCGGTACTACTACTATTTTTGAACCAGATGAAACAATATTTGAAAATGTACATTTCCAATATGATATTTTAAAAAGAAGATTAAGAGAACTTGCATTTTTAAATAAAGGTATAAAAATTGTTTTAAAAGATGAAAGAAAAGAAGAAAATATTGAAGAAAATTTTTGTTATGAAGGTGGTATTAAAGAGTTTGTTCAGTATTTAAATCGAAATAGAAAGCCTTTATATAAAGATGTTTTATATTATGAAGGAGAAATTGAAGGAAATATTGTTGAAATAGCTTTACAATATACTGATGGTTATACTGATAACATTCATACTTTTGCAAACAATATTAATACTCATGAAGGTGGTACTCATTTAAGTGGATTCAGATCTTCTTTGACTAGAAATCTAAATAATTATGCAAGAGATAATAAATTTTTAAAAGAAAAAGATAATAATTTTATTGGAGAAGATGTAAGAGAAGGGTTAACTGGAATAATATCTGTAAAAATACCTGATCCACAATTTGAAGGACAAACTAAAACAAAATTAGGTAATAGTGAAATACGAGGAATTGTTAATTCAATAACTTCAGATTTATTAGATGAAATTTTAAATGAACGTCCTAAAATTGCTAAAATTATTATGAATAAATGTCTTAATGCTCAAAAAGCAAGAAAAGCAGCTAAAAATGCTAGAAAATTAACTAGACGTAAAGGACTTTTAGATGGAATGACTTTGCCCGGGAAATTAGCGGATTGCTCTAATAAAGATCCTAAAGATTCTGAAATATATATTGTAGAGGGAGATTCTGCTGGTGGTTCGGCTAAACAAGGTAGAGATAGAAAAAGTCAAGCTATTTTACCTTTAAAAGGAAAAATTTTAAATGTAGAAAAAGCTACTTATACTAGAATTTTTAAATCTGATACTATTAAACATTTAATAACTGCTTTTGGATGTGGTATTGGTGATGAATTTGATATTAATAAATTAAGATATCAAAAAATAATAATTATGACAGATGCAGATGTAGATGGAGCTCATATAACAACGCTTTTATTAACTTTTTTATTTAGATATATGAAAGAATTAATAGAAAATGGGAATGTATATATTGCTCAACCTCCACTTTATAAAATACAAAAAGGTAAAAAAATAGATTATGTTTATAAAGAAAAAGGATTAGAAGAAAAGAAAAAAGAATATAATAATAGTTACAATATTCAAAGATATAAAGGTTTAGGAGAGATGAACCCTGAACAATTATGGAAAACAACTATGGATCCTAAAAATAGATTGCTTGCAAAAGTAAATATTAATGATGCAGTTGAAGCAGATAATATTTTTTCGATTTTAATGGGAGATAGTGTAAGTCCAAGAAGAAAATTTATTGAGAAAAATGCAGTTTATGCTGAAAATATTGATATTTAAAAGAGGTGAAAAATTTGGAGAAAAATAGAAAAGAATTAATGAATGTAGATATTATTAATGAGATGAAAACCTCTTATATTGATTATGCTATGAGTGTTATTATGTCTAGAGCATTACCAGATGTAAGAGATGGATTAAAGCCTGTTCATCGTAGGATTATTTATGCTATGAAAAAACTAGGTTTAACTCCAAACACATCTTATAGAAAGTCAGCAAGAATAGTTGGGGATGTATTAGGTAAATACCATCCACATGGAGACCAATCAGTATATAATGCTATGGTTAGAATGGCTCAAGATTTTTCAATAAGATATGAATTAGTAAATGGTCACGGAAACTTTGGTTCTATAGATGGTGATTCGCCTGCAGCTATGCGTTATACAGAAGCTAAAATGGGTAAAATAACTAGTGAAATGATAAGAGATATTAATAAAAATACTGTTAATTATATAGATAATTTTGATGGTAGTTTAAAAGAACCAGAAGTTTTACCAGCTAGATATCCTAACCTTTTAGTTAATGGAACAAACGGTATTGCTGTTGGAATGGCAACATCTATACCACCACATAATTTAAATGAAGTTGTTGATGGAGTTATAAAATTAATAGATGATCCACAAGCAGATGTTGAAGATTTAATTAAAATAATAAAAGGCCCTGATTTTCCAACAAATGCAAGAATTTTAGGAATTTCAAATATTAAAAAAGCATATAGAACAGGAAGATCTAAAATAAAGGTAAGAGCTGTTGCTGATATAAAAGATATGGCGCGTGGTAAAAGTAAAATTATAATTACCGAAATACCTTACCAAGTTAATAAATCAAAATTATTAGAAGGAATAGCTAAATTAGTTAAAAACAAAAAAATTGATGGTATTACTGATCTAAGAGATGAAAGTGATAGACATGGTATAAGAGTAGTAATAGAATTGAGAAAAGATATTAATCCAAATATCATATTAAATAAATTATATAAGCATTCAAAATTACAAATAACTTATTCAATGATTATGATTGCTTTAGTAGGTAAACAACCAAAAGTTTTAAATTTATATGAAATTTTAAATCATTATTTAAATCATCAAAAAGAAGTTGAAACTAGAAGAGTTAAGTATGATTTAACTAAGGCAGAAAAAAGAGCACATATTTTAGAAGGTTATAAAATTGCTTTAGATAATATTGATCCTATTATAAAACTTATAAAAGCATCTCCTTCTAAAGAAAAAGCAAAAAAATCTTTAATGGAAAAATATAAATTGTCTTCAAAGCAAGCAGAAGCAATTTTAAAGATGCAACTTCAAAAATTAACAGGTTTAGAACAAGAAAAAATTGAAAATGAATATAATTCTTTAGTTAAAGAAATCAAAAGATTAAAAGAAATTTTAGCTGATGAAAAATTACTTTTAAAAATTATTAAAAATAATTTAATTCAAGTTAAAAAGAAATATGGCGATGAAAGAAAAACATCAATAGAAGTTGGACAAAATGAAATAAATATGGATGATTTAATTGAAGAAGAAAAAGTTATAATAACTTTAACTAATGATGGATATGTAAAAAGATTACCTATAGATACTTATAGAAAACAAAATAGAGGTGGAAGAGGTAAAAAAGGATTAAAAACTAAAGATTCTGATTATATAATGGATATTTTTTCTACTTCAACTCACAATATTTTATTATTTTTTAGTAATAAAGGTAAAATGTATTCAAAAAAGGCATATAAAATAAAAGAAGGTTCTAGGTTATCTAAAGGAATAAATTTAGTTAATTTATTAAAGTTAGATAGAGATGAATATATTACTACAATAGTTCCTATTGAAAAATTTAGTGATAAAAATATTGTTTTATGTACTAAAAATGGAATAGTTAAAAAGATGGATTTAAAAGAATTAGAAACTAATAGAACAACAGGTTTAATTGCTGCTAAGTTAAAAGAAGATGATGAATTAATTAAAGCAGTATTAACAAACGGTGATGATGATTTAATACTTGTTACTTCAGAAGGAAAAGCTATAAGATTTTCTGAAAAAGATGTTAGAAAAATGGGAAGAAATACTTCAGGAGTTATTGCCATAAAAATGAAAGATAAATATGAGATTATTAGTCTAAATTCAATAAACGAAAAAAATAAAAATGATCAATTATTTATAGCAAGTGAAAATGGATATGGTAAAAGAACTGACTTAGAAGAATATCGTATTCAAAATAGATCTGGAAAAGGAAATAAAACTTATAAAGTTAATGAAAAAACAGGTTTAATTATTGGAGCAACTATTGTTAATGAAAAAAATGATATAATGATTATTAATTCTGAAGGTATAATGATAAGAATAGATGCGAAAGATATCTCTAAAATTGGTAGAAATACTGTTGGAGTTAAAATAATGAAAACTAATAAAAAAGATAAATTAATTTCTATTGCTAAACTAAATTTAGAAGAAAATGAAGAAAATGAAGAAGAAGAGGAAGAAAAAGAAGAGAAAAATTAAATTAATTGTTTAAATAAGAATCTATTGGATATATATAATCTATAGCCCCCTTTAATATATTATATATTAAACTTTGAATCCTTAATGGATTCTTTTTTTTAAGTTTTAAATTCTTTTTTTAAAAAAAATTTGTGTATATAAAAAAAATTCAATATAATGTATAGTAAGATAGTATTAATACGACATTAATTTTTATATAATAAAATTAATAAATACAAAGGGGGACTATGTCTTTAGAAATTATTAATAAAAAGAAAAACAATGACCATTGGAAAGTTAGTTTAAAAGGTGAAATGGATATTAATACCTATAATTCTGTTAAGAATGAATTAAATGATATGATAAAAAAAGAAACACTAGATTTAAAAATTGATTGTTCAGAATTATCATATATTGATTCAACAGGGATAGGTGTATTAATAGGTATATTAAAAAAGATAAAAAAAGAAGATAAAATGTTATATATCATTAATGCAGAAAAAAATATTAAAAGACTTTTTAATATAACAGGATTAGATAAAATTTTTGTTATAAAGTAGGGAGGATTTGAAAGAGTTATGAAGGATGTTATTAATCTAAGATTACCTTGTAACCCAGAATTTGTTAATGTTGCAAGGATGACAGTTTCAGTTGTGGCTAATAATATAAAGATGAATTATGAAGTTATTCAAGACTTAAAAGTTGCAGTAAGTGAAGCTTGTAATAATGTGATACAGCACAGTAATAGTCAAGATTTTTATGAAATTGATTTTTATCCGCGTGAAGAAAAGATAACTATTGATATTAAAGATTTTGGTGATGGTTTTGAATTAAAAAATTATGAAAAACCTGATTTAGAAAATCCTAAAGAAGGTGGGTTAGGAATATTTATAATTGAAAGTTTAATGGATAAATTTGAAATTATAACAGACAATAATATTGGTACTACAGTAAGGATGATAAAAAATAAAGAGGGATAATCATGGATAATAAAAAAGAACCATCAAAAAAAGAAGAATTTGATATGGACCAAATACTATCCAATTTAGATGATTATGAAAATGAAGAATTATTTAGAATTTATAAAAAAACTAAAAATGTTGATATAAGAAATGAATTAATAGAAAGATATATGTATATTGCAGAAATATTATCTAAAAAATATACAAATAAAGGAATTGAGTACGATGATTTACTGCAAGTTGCATCATTAGGATTAATTTATGCAATTGAACGTTTTGATATCGACCGAGGATTTAAATTTTCTTCATTTGGTACTCCTACAATAGTTGGAGAGATTAAGAAACATTTTAGAGATAAAGGTTGGTCTTTAAGAGTTCCAAGAAGAATACAAGTATTATCTAAAAAAATAAATGTTGCTAAAAATAAACTCCATCAAGAATTACAAAAGAGTCCTACAATTTCTGATATAGCAGAATATTTAAAAGTTACTGAAGAAGAAGTATTAGAAGCAATGGAAGCTTCACATGTCTATTCTCCGAAATCTTTAGATATGACTTTTAATTCATCATCTGATGATAAAAATGTTAGATTAGGAGATTTAGTTGGTGATGATGATGAAGATTATGTATTTTTTGAAAATAAAGATTTTATTAATAGAATGTTTGAGAAATTAAATGATATGGAAACTAAAATAATTAAAGATAGATTTTTTGAAGATAAAACACAAGTAGTGGTAGCAGATGAATTAGATGTTTCTCAAATGACTATTTCTAGAATGGAAAAAAAGATTATAAAGAAATTTAAAAAAGAATATGAAAAAATTTATAACATAGATTAATTATAAATTTTTAAAAGCGTAGATTAAAATTAGTAAATATATTTTTTATTTTAGAGAGTTAAACGTAGCTGGGAGTTTAATATAAAAAATATATCGAATGGATTTATGAGTGGAAGTTGAATTTTAGTAGGCACCCCGGTTTAAACCGTTATATTTTAAAAAGTATCATTGAGGTGGTACCGTGTTAAGCACCCTCTACGTATAAGTAGAGGATTTTTTTATTTTAGGAGGTATTTATGGAAAAAATTTTTTCAGGAGTTCAACCATCAGGTAAGTTACATTTAGGAAATTATATAACTATGAAAAATCATGTTAAACAGCAAATTGATAAAGAATGTTTTTATTGTGTAGTTGATATGCATTCAATAACTGTTGATCAAGACCCTGATGTATTAAGAAACAATATAATAGAATTAGCAGCATTATATATAGCTATTGGATTAGATCCAAAAAAAGTAACTCTTTTCATACAATCTCAAGTATCTGCTCATGCTGAATTAGCTTGGATTTTACAATGTAATTCTTATATGGGAGAATTAAGTCGTATGACACAATTTAAAGCAAAATCGCAAAATCAAGAGTCAATTACTACTGGATTATTTACATATCCTGTATTAATGGCTGCGGATATTTTACTATATGATACAGATTATGTTCCAGTAGGAGAAGACCAAAAACAGCATTTAGAATTAGCTAGAGACATTGCTCAAAGATTTAATAATAAATATGGAGAAACTTTTACAGTTCCTAAACCACTTATAAAAAAACAAGGAGCTCGTATAATGTCATTATCAAATCCAGATAATAAAATGAGTAAAAGTGATAAAGATAAAAAAGCTACTATTTCTGTTTTAGATAATCCTAAAAAGATAAGAAAAAAAATTATGAGCGCTAAAACTGATTCAGATATGAATATAAAATATGATTTAAAAAATAAAGCAGCAATAAGTAATTTACTTACAATTTATTCTGAATGTAGTGATTATACTATAAGAGATTTAGAAGAAAAGTATAAAGGAAAAGGATATGGGACATTTAAAAAAGAATTAGCAGAAATTGTTATAAATGAGTTAAAACCAGTCCAAGATAAATATAATGAAATAGTTGAAAGTGGTAAAATAAATGAAATTTTAAAAGATGGTGCTAAACATGCAGATAAAGTATCTAAAAGGATTTTAGATGAAGTAAAAGAAAAAGTTGGATTTATATTATAAAACTAATTTTTCCTAGCTAAAATATTTTAGCTAGGAAATTAAAAAAACATTTGACAAAACATGTATATATGATAATATTTTATTTGTGCCATTGAAAAAAGGCAAATAAACTTTTTTAAAAAAACATTGACAAATAAGTAATTAGTTGATAAGATAATTATTGTCGTCAAAGAGATATAAAACGTTTCCGAGAGGAAAATAAAAATATTTCTTGAC
>JBNJDJ010000025.1:0-23705 GCA_051744845.1 Bacillota bacterium | reverse complement strand
CAGAATAAAAAGTACTTTAAAAAAATTAAAATAGTTTGCATATATTATATAATAATGTTAAAATTTATTATGTAGTTATAAGTAATTAAGAGGAGAAAGGAAGTATAATGAAAAAAAAGATATTTAGTATTTTTCTAATGATTATTCTGGTTTTTACATTTACTAGTTGCTCAAAATTTGATTATAAGGAAGCAATGAAAAATGCAAAAGATACATTACAAAATTCTGAAAAAGTCGAGGCTAGTACAGAGATTAAATTTAATGAAGGATTTTCAGAAAAGGTTTTAGATTTAGCAAAATTTGCTGAACCAGATATGCCTGAAAAGGAATTAAATAATTTAACTGAAGGAGCTAAGGTAATTTCAAATATTGAACTTTATTCTTATCAAAAAGCTGATTTAGAAGATTTAAAAATGTATTTTGATTTAGATTTAAGTTATAAAGGAAATCAATTTATTAAAGGAAATGTATTTATGAATAATGAATACATTAGATTAGATGTTAATGATTTACTAACTCAAGCAGTAACATTTAAATTTAGTGCTTTTGATGAAATTATGGCTCAACAAAATCCTAATAGTGAAATAAAAATAGGAGATATGATAAAAGAACAGATTAAATCTTCTCAACAAAATGGGAAAAAATTATATCCAATTATAACAAGTCAAATTGAAGAAAATGTTAAGGAGCCTGAAGTTAAAGAAGGAAAATTATCTTATTTTGATAAAGAAATTGATACAAATATAGTAGAGTATAAAGTTGATTATATAAAAGCTTTAGAAATTGCTAAGAATTTATTATCTAATGAAGAATTTATAGATGTTTATGCTGAGATTCAAATGAATCAAAATGAATATTTAAAACAAATGGGAGCTCCAGATAATGCATTAATAACAAAACAAAAAGTTAATGAACAATTAACTGAAGCTAGCGAGCAAATTGATAAAATTTTAAATAATGAAAACTTTAAAAAAGCTTTTAAAGACTATGATGTAAAAGTTTCATATCATTTTGATGATGGTTTAAAAGCTATAAAATATGACTTAGATTTTGTTAATTATATGGTTAAATATAAGTCATTAGGACAAGAAATTGAATTTGAAGAATATGATATTCAAAAGGATTATGTAGTTGAATCAATGCAAGGAATTATGGGTGTAATGGGTATACTTAATAATACAAAAGCTCAAGAACTTCAAAATCATGAGTTAATCAAAGATTTAGAAAGTATAGAATAATAAAAATCCCCTTGATTATTCAAGGGTTTTTTTATTTAAAATAAAATCAGTCTTAAAAATTTCTTTTTTTTGTGATAATATATATTAGGTGAGATTATGGAATTAAAAATAAAAATCAATGATTTTGAAGGTCCTTTAGATCTTTTACTTCATTTAATAAATACAAATGAAATGGAAATTAGAGATATTTCTATTTTTAAGATAACTAAACAATATATTAATTACTTAGAGTCAATGAAAGATTTAGATTTAGAAATAACTTCAGAATTTATAGTTATGGCTTCGGAACTTTTAGAAATGAAATCGAAAATTCTTTTACCTAATCCTAAGTATGATACAGATGAATTTAATGAAATTCAAGATCCTAAAGACGATTTAGTTAAAAGACTTTTAGAGTACAAAAAATATAAAACAGTATCTAAGTTTTTAAATAAAAGATATGATAGTTATAAAAAAGTCCATTATAGAAATCAGCAAGATTTATCAAAGTTTGTTAAAAAAATACCAAACGAAGAACTTAATAAAAATTTAGAAAAAGAGCTTTTAGTAAAAGGTATAAAAAGAGTTTTAAAAAATATAAATCGTAAAGATAATACAAGAGATAATTATTTTGATAATGTTGAAAGAGAAAAATTTAGTGTTAAAGAAAAAATTGAATTTATAGAATTAAAAATAAAAAATAAAAATTATTTAAAATTTAATAAATTATTTAGCGAAGATATATATATATTAGAAGTTATAACAACTTTTATGGCTCTTTTAGAACTTTTAAAAATAAATAAGATATCAATTAGACAAAATAAAACTTTTGAACAAATTGTAATTGAAAGGAAGTAATTTTAATGGAAATTGGAAAAATAAAATCAATTATTGAATCAATTATGTTTGTTTACTCAGAACCTATAAGTAAATATAAATTAGCTAAAGCAATTGATGTAAAACGCAGTGAGATATATCAAGCTATTCAAGAATTAGATGAAGAATATATAAAAGATAATAGAGGTTTTAGGATTATTGAGGTTAATAATAAATATCAAATAACGTCTAATAAAGATAATCATAAATATATTGAAAAATTTTGTAAAAAGGATAAAAATAAAGGCTTAAGTAATGCTGCATTAGAAGTACTTTCAATAATTGCATATAAGCAACCTGTAACAAGAATGGATATTGAATCAATTAGAGGTGTAAGATCTGGAAATGTAATCAATAACCTAATTGATAGAGAACTTGTTAAAAAAGCAGGAGTTTTAAAAAAAATAGGTAATCCTATAGTTTATAAAACAACTGAAATATTTTTAAAAAGTTTTGGTTTAGAATCAATTGAAGATCTTCCTGAAATTGATGATTATCACAATTTTGAATTTTTATCTGATTTTAAATTAGAAAGTGAGGATAATGAAGATGATAGAAATGCGGAAAATTGAAAAAAAAGATAATAAATTATTAGACCAGTTTTTAAAAAATAAAGATATAAGTGAAAAATTTATTGAAAAAAATTTCAAAAATACTGTTATTATGATTGAAAATAAAAAAATAATTGGTTTATCTGTTTATAAAAAAATTGATAAATTAACAGGTATTATAAGTTATATTGGTTATAATAAAGATTTTTTAACACCAGATTATAAAGATGGATTTTTAAGAGCTATTTTAAATGTTATGCTAAGAAATGGTATATTTTATTCAGTTCTTTTAGCTAATAAGAAAAATTATGAATTTTACAAAACTTATAATTTTGATTTATTGAAAAAAAATGAAAATTATATTAAATATTTAAAGGAAAATCATAATATAGTAGCAGGTTTTAAAGTTAATATACAAAAATTCTTTAATAGGCCATGTTCTTCAAATAAATAATTGTTTCCTTTTTACTTGGGTATAAATAGATATAGAAAGGGGATGATTAAATGAATAAAATGAATTATCATAATCGTAATGGAGATATGCATAGTGAAGAGTCTCGTGAAAACTATTTAGAAGAACAAAAAAATGTTGAGCATGAGTTTAAGAATATTAAGGAATTTATTCAGAAATTAAAAAATGAAGATTATCAATATTATTCATCAAAAGAGGAGCATAATAAATATATTATTAAATACAAAAAAAGTGGAATTGACAAATATAAAAAATTTAAAATAAAATATGGTGAAAATTTTGATAAATTAAAAGATAAATTTTAAACTTCTCTTAAATGAGGAGTTTTTTTTGTAAAATTATTTGTAAATTTTACAAATTGTGATATAATAATCACGATTATAAATATTTAATATTCTGAATATTGGCAAAACGGGAGGGTTTTATGTATAAGGAAATTGATTTAATTTTAAAAAGGTATAATTATAATTCGAAAAAGTTATTACAGATTTTACTTGATGTACAAGAAATTAGTATTAAAAATAATATTTCAAAAGATATTGCTATTTATATAGCAGAAGCGTTGGATATTTCTCTATCGCAAATAGATGCTATGGTAAATTTCTTTTCAGTTCTATCGACTAGTCCTAGAGGGAAAAATATTATTAGAGTATGTAAATCTACTTCTTGTATGGTAAATGGTCATAAGAATTTACTAGATATTTTAAAAAATGAATTGGATATAAAAGTTGGTGAAACTACAAAAGACAATCTATTTACTTTAGAAACAACTGAATGTATAGGAGCATGTGATAAAGCACCGGCTTTTAAAATTAATAATAAAGTATATGGAAATTTAAGCGAGTCTAAAATAAAAGATATACTTAGAAGTTATAAAACAATTGAACATGAAAAATCTGTTCATTTTTTATCAAGAAACTTTGGTAAATACAATTCTGAACATATAAGTGAATATATTGCAACTGGTGGATTTGAAAAACTTAAATCAATATTTGATGATTCTAAAGAAAAAACAATCGATAAAATAAAATCTTCAGGTCTAAGAGGTAGAGGAGGAGCAGGCTATCCTACTGGTAAAAAACTTATGCAAGCTAGATCAGTAGAAGGTGATAGAAAAATATTAATATGTAATGCTGATGAAGGAGAACCTGGTACATTTAAAGATCGTCAAATTATTGAGCAGGATCCATTTCATATTCTAGAAGGGATGATTATTACTGGTTTTTTAATTAATGCAACTGATGGATATATATATATTAGACATGAGTATAATCATTTACACAGAAAATTAAAATATGTAATTAAAAAAGCTAGAGAAGCTGGTTTTTTAGGAAAAAATATCTTAGATAGCGGATTTGATTTTGATATCAAAGTTTTCTCAGGAGCAGGTGCTTATGTATGTGGTCAAGGTGGAGCATTAATTGAATCTATGGAAGGAAAAGTTGGATATCCTAGAACAAAACCACCTTATACTAAAGTAAAAGGATTAAATCAATTACCTACCTTAGTAATAAATGTTGAGACTTTAGCAACTATAGCCTCAATATTAAATATAGGTTTAGATGAATTTAAAAAGTATGGTACTAAAAATTCACCAGGAACAAAACTTATATCAGTTAGTGGAAATGTAGTAAATCCAGGGGTATTTGAAGTTCCTTTTGATATAACTATAAATGAAATAATTAATGATTTAGCTAAAGGATGTAATAAAAGTGAAGTTAAATTTATACAAATTGGTGGAGCAAGTGGTTCTTTGATGCCAAAAAAAGATTTTGATGTAAAGCTTTGTTATGAAGAACTCAAAAATAAAGGATATAGCATAGGCTCAGGTGCTATAGTAGTATGTAATGAAGACCAAAGGGTTATAGATTATTTAGAAACAGTTTATAATTTCTTTGAACATGAAAGTTGTGGAAAATGTACTCCGTGTAGAGAAGGAAGCCATATAATTGCTAAAAATATTAGAAAGTATTCTAAAGGAAAAATAGGTTTTGAAAAGTTATTAGAAATGGAAGATATAGCATTAAAAGTAAAAGATTCTGCTTTATGTGGTTTAGGGCAAACATCAGCAACTGCTTTAGTTTCAGCTTTAAAGCATTTTGAAAAAGAATTAAGACAAGAAGGTGATTTAGATGAGTAAAGTTAATATAGAGATAAATAATCAAAAGTTTAGAGTTGATGACGACTTAACAGTTTTACAAGCTGCTAGAAAGGCAAATATAGATATACCCACACTTTGTTATTTAGAAGATATTAATGAAAAAGGAGCTTGTAGAATGTGTATAGTTGAAGTAGAGGGAAAAAGAAATTTGCAAGCTTCCTGTGTTATGCCAGTAAGAGAAGGTTTGAAAATTAAAACACATTCTAAAAGAGTAAGAGAATCTCGTAAAAACACTTTAAAATTAATACTTTCTAGTCATAATCAAGAATGTTTGTCTTGTTCTGAAAATTCTAATTGTGAACTTTCAAAACTATGTGATAAATTTGGAATTGATGATATAACTTATCAAGCAGAAAATAGAGATAATGTATATGATGATTTGTCACCGTCAATTGTTAGAGATTCATCTAAATGTATTAAATGTGGAAGATGTATAAGTGTTTGTAAAGAGATACAAAATGTAGGTTTATTAGAATTTATAAATAGAGGATATAAAACAACAGTTAAGCCTGCTTATGGTAAATCATTATCTGAAATGCCTTGTTTGTATTGTGGGCAATGTTTAGCAGTTTGTCCAGTTGGTGCATTAACAGAAAAATCTCATAGAAGTAAAGTCTGGAAAGCTTTAGAAGACGATGATTTACATGTTATTGTCCAAACAGCTCCAGCTGTTAGAGCAGCTTTAGGTGAAGAATTTGATTATCCTATAGGAACAAGAGTAACAGGAAAAATGGTAACAGCTTTAAAAATGTTAGGTTTTGATAAAGTTTTTGATACTAATTTTGCAGCTGATTTAACAATTATGGAAGAAGGTTATGAATTAATAAATAGACTAAATAATGATGGAACACTACCTTTAATTACTTCTTGTTCACCAGGGTGGATTAGATATTGTGAATTCAATCATCCTGACTTATTAGAAAATATTTCTAGTTGTAAATCACCTCAACAAATGTTTGGTTCAGTTGCTAAATCATATTATGCTGAAAAGTTTGAAATAGACCCTGAGAAAATATTTGTTGTTTCTGCAATGCCTTGTACTGCTAAAAAGGCAGAATCTGAAAGAGAAGAGTTAAAAGGAGATGTAGATGCAGTTTTAACAACAAAAGAATTAGCTAAAATGATAAAAGAAGCAACTATTGATTTTAGAGCCTTAAAGAAATCAAAACATGATAAAGTATTAGGTGAATATACAGGCGCTGGTGTTATTTTTGGAGCAACTGGTGGAGTAATGGAAGCGGCTTTAAGAACAGTAGCAGATGTATTAACAGATAAAGATATAAAGGAAATTGAATATAAAGAGGTTCGTGGTATAAAAGGAATAAAAGAAGCAAGTGTAAAAATAGGTGATTTAGAAGTAAAAGCGTGTGTAGCACATGGAATTAAAAATGCTGAAAAAATCTTACAAGAGATAGAAAATGGAAATGCAGATTACCATTTTGTTGAAATAATGACTTGTCCAGGTGGATGTGTAAATGGTGGTGGCCAACCATATGTACAACCAGATCTTAAAAGTGAAATAAATATTAAAGAAAAAAGAGCAAAAGCTTTATATGATGAAGATAAATGTTTAGAATATAGAAAATCACATCAAAATCCTGAGATAATAAAAATTTATGAAGACTTTTTAGAAAATCCAAACAGTGAATTAGCACATAAGTTGCTTCATACACACTATCATAAAAGAGATAAATATCACAAATGTTAATTTTTAAATTATAATACCTCCTTGACTTTTTACAAAAAAATATATATTATAAACATACGTTGCGTGAAGGAGGACGAATGGTTAGACCAAGAAAAAAAAGAAAAATTGGATGTAAACCTAATTGTTTTAAATATGGTCCTAAAGGCGTTAGACCTAAGGAGTTTATAGATTTCAAAATAGAAGAATATGAAAGTATTAGATTAAAAGATCTAGAAGGTTTAACTCAACAAGAATGTGCTGATAAAATGGGAATTGGTAGAACTACTTTCCAAAGGATCTATTCTAAGGCAAGAAAAAAAATTGCTGAAAGTTTGATTAATAATAAAAATTTATTAATAGAAAAAGAAAATATGAACGTTTCTTATAAACGAAGAAATAGAAATAGAAGTAATGAAAAAAAATAGCCAATCATATTGGCTATTTTAATTTTGTAAATTTTTTGCAATATATTGAAATTTAAAATGATTTAATATATAATATGTTTGAGTGAGAGTGCTGGAACTGGCAGACAGGCATGGTTGAGGGCCATGTGTTTTTAACGTATGGGTTCGATTCCCATCTCTCACACCAAAAGAAGATTATATTTTTATTTTTTGAAAAATTAAATTATAAATAAGGGAGAAAAATGAAAAGTCAAAAAGAAGAAGTTATTATTATTGATGGTAATAGTATAATTAATAGAGCCTTTTATGGTGTACCAACATTAGTTAATAAAGATGGGATTCATACCAATGCAGTGTATGGATTTTTTAATATGTTTTTTAAAATGTTAAAAACACATGATCCAGATTATATTTCAGTAGCATTTGATGTTAGAGCTGATACATTTAGACATAAAGAATATAAAGAGTATAAAGCAAATAGGTCTGGTATGCCTGATGAACTTGCTCAGCAAATGCCAATAATAAAAGACATACTTACAAGTCTAGGAATACATACAATGGAACTAGAAGGTTATGAAGCAGATGATTTATTAGGTACTGTCAGTAATATATGTGCAGATAAAGGATTTCATGTAAATATTGTATCTGGAGATAAAGATATTTTACAGTTAGTAACTGAAAATATACATGTTTTGTATTCCAAAAGTGGCTCTTCTAATCTTATTAAGTATGAAATTGAAGATGTAAAAGAAGATTTTGGAGTTTTACCTAAATATATCCCAGATTATAAAGGACTTTGTGGAGATAGTGCAGACAATATTCCAGGAGTCGCTGGAATTGGTAAAAAAACTGCTAAAAAAGTTTTAAATCAATTTGATACAATAGAAAAGGCACTAGATGATGTTGAAAATATTAAATCAACAAGAGCTAGAAAAAGGTTAAAAGTTAATGGAGAAACAGCACTTTTAAGTAAAAAATTAGCAACTATAGTAAAAAATGTACCAATTGAATTTAGTATAAGAGAGTTAAAAAAAGAAGAAATTAATACTAAAAAAGTTATTGATTTATTAAAAAAATATGAACTAAATAGTATAATTAAAAGAATTAAAAAGTTTGAAAATGTTCCTTTTGAAAAATTAGATATTAAAATAAATGAGATTAGTACTAAAAAAGTAAAGGAGAAATTAAAGGAAATAGATGAGTTTTCTTTTAAACTAATTTATGATAAAATAGATATTTTTGAAAATAATTTAATTTCTATGGCTATATCAACTAAATCAAAAAATTATTTTATTAATTTGAAAAATGATGAAAATGATTTAATTGACTTAAAAGAAGTTTTTGAAGATGAAAATATAAAAAAAATAGGTTTTTCACTTAAAGATGATTATTTATTACTTTTACAAATTGGAATTAACTTAAAAGGGGTTTGTTTTGATTCGTATATTGCAGACTATTTAATAGAACCATCTACTTCTAATTATTTGATTTCAAATATAGTAATGAAACATTTTACTAGATCTATAAAAAGTAAAGAAGAACTTTTAGGAAAAGGAAGAAGTAAAAAAGATTTTGAACAAGTGGATATTGAAAAGATAAAAGACTATAACATTAATATTTCTTATTATTCTTATAAATTAAGAGATATATTAAAATCTAAATTAAAGGATGAATCTTTATATGAAATTTTTAAAAATGTAGAAATGCCTTTAATAAAAGTATTAGCGGAAATCGAATTTAAAGGTTTTAATGTTGATAAAGAGAAATTAGATGAGATAGATCAAAATTTAACTCAAAAAATTGATTCAATTACTAAAAAAATATATAAGTTAGCTGGTGAAGAATTTAATATAAATTCTCCAAAACAATTAGGAGTTATATTATTTGAAAAGTTAGATTTACCTGTCATAAAAAAGACTAAAACAGGTTACTCTACAGCTAAATCAGTTTTGAAAAAACTTATGGATAAACACGAAATTATTCCTTTAATTAAAGAATATAGGACTTATAGTAAATTAAAATCCACTTATATAGATGGGTTATTTAAGGTTATTAATGAAAAAAGCAATAGAATTCATACTTCATTAAATCAAACAGTTACTGTAACAGGTCGTTTAAGTTCATCAGATCCTAATTTACAAAATATTCCAGTTAGATTACCAATAGGAAGAAAAATAAGAAAAGTTTTTGTACCTTCTGATGGGAATATTTTATTAGGTGCAGATTATTCTCAAATTGAATTAAGAGTATTAGCTCATATGTCAAAAGATGAGAAATTATTACATGCATATAATAATGGTATTGATATTCATAAATTAACTGCTTCAGAAGTTTTTCATAAAAAACTAGAAGATGTTACTAGCGCTGAAAGAAGAAAAGCAAAAGAAGTGAATTTTGGAATTGTTTATGGTATGAGTGACCACGGTTTATCAGATAGATTAGAAATTAGTAGAAAAGAAGCAAAAACATATATAGAAAAATATTTTAACACTTATAAAGGTGTAAAAAAATATATGGACAATGTAGTAAAACAATGTAAAGAAAAACATTATGTGAAAACAATACTTAATAGAAAAAGATACATTAGAGAAATTAATGATAAAAATTATTTTAAAAGACAATTTGCTGAAAGAACAGCTAAAAACACACCTATTCAAGGTTCAGCAGCAGATATTATAAAAATAGCTATGATAAATACTAATAATGCATTAAAAGAAGCAGGTTTAAAATCAGAAATGATTTTGCAAGTACATGATGAATTATTAATTGATGTAATACCAAATGAACTTGATAAAGTTAAAGAAATTTTATTAAAAGAAATGGAAGATGCTTATAGTTTAGATGTTCCTTTAGTTGTAGATATGAAAACTGGAAAAAGTTGGTATGAAACAAAATAAAATAATAGGTATAACAGGCGGTATTGCTTGCGGTAAATCTGTAGTAACTAATTACTTAAAAGAAAAAAAATTTAAAGTAATAGATGCTGATAAAATTGCTAGAGAAGTAGTTAAAAAAGGAAAAGAAGGCTATGACAAAATAGTTGATTATTTTGGAAAAAAAATTTTAAAAAAGGATCAATCACTAGATAGAAAAAAATTAAGGCATATTGTTTTTAATAACAAAAATAAATTAAAAAAATTAGAAGAAATAACTCATCCTTTAATCATTGATGATATTTTATTTAAGATTAAAAAATTTCAAAGTCAAGAAAATATAATTTTTCTTGACTGTCCCTTATTATTTGAAATGAATTTAGATTATTTAGTTGATGAGACATGGGTTATTTCTACTAGTAAAAAAAACCAAATTAATCGATTAATTAAAAGAGATAATACAACTAAAGAAGAAGGATTAAAAATTATAAATAGTCAAATGGATCTTAAAATAAAAGAAAAAAAAGCTGATATTGTATTAGAAAATAATTATTCTATAAATGATTTAAAGGAAAAAGTAGATTTTTTATTAAGTGAGAGGGTTTAATGAGTAAAAAATATAAAATTTTAAAAAGAGATGTTAATAATTTTAAAAGGTTTATTATTGATTTAGTTAAAACAAAAAATGATGTTTATTCAGTATTAATTAATTTATTAATTGAAAAAAATGAGTATGTAATAATGTATGATTCAAAATTAAGTAATGTTAATGATAACTTATTTATAGAAGAAATTAAAAAATATTTATATAGAAATGGAATAGAATATGAAGTTTTAAAATATAAATCAGATCGTAAAAAAAATATTTTATCAAAGATATTTTCAATAGGCAAAGAAAATGAAGAACAAGATTTACATCATAAACTGTGTTTTGTAATAAATCAAGAAAAAATAGAGGACATTATTAATATTTTCAAAAAATATAAAAGTAATATTAGAATAGGTATAAATTCTACTAATAAAACTATTAAAAAAGATTATATAAGTAATTATATTAATGATAAAAACAGATTTGAATATTATGATATTGATTTATTTTTAAATTATAACTTAAAAAGAATAGCGATTTTTTCAAAGGATTTAGAAAAATGCAAAACTTATATTAATAGATTTAAGGAGAGATATAATGGCTAAAAAAGTTTTGGTTGTCGATGATGCAATGTTTATGAGAAAAATGATATCTGATATTTTAAAAACAAGTGATTATGAAGTTGTTGCTGAAGCGTCTGATGGAAAAGAAGCTTATGTTAAATATAAAAATAATGAACCAGATTTAGTAACAATGGATATTACAATGTCTCCTGTTAATGGAATAGATGGAGTAAAAAAGATTATGTCTGATTACCCAGATGCAAAAATTTTAATGGTATCTGCAATGGGACAACAGCAAATGGTAGTAGATGCTATAAATGCCGGAGCAAAAGGATTTATTGTAAAACCTTTTGATAAAGAAAAAGTATTAAAAGAAATAAGTAAGATTTTATAAGGAAACAATTATGAAAATAAAAAAGCAATATATAATTTTGTTGATTTTACCGATATTATCAATGCTAATTGGATATTTCGGTGTTAAATGGTTTTTACTTCCAGATAATCAAGCTGATGAAGAAAATATAGAAGTAATTGAAAATTTCCAAGAAAATACTAATAAAGATGAAACTAAAAATGAGAAAGATACTGGTCAAAGTGAAAATAATGAAAGTTTTAAGGAAAATAATGATAAAAATGATAGCGAAATGAAGACTAAATCAATAAAATTTGAAAGTTTAAGTTTTTATTCAATACAATTAGCATCTTTTAGTAAAAAAGAAAATGCTTTAAGATATATTGATGAACTAGAGGATAAAAGTATTAGGGCTAGCTATATATATGATGAAAATTTTAGGGTATATTCTTTAGCCTCTAAAGATAAAAGTAAGATTGAAAAGAATTTAGAAAAATATAAAAAAGAAATAAAAGATGCCTTTATTAAAAAAATATATATTGATGAATTTGAAATAGAGATTAATGAAAATGATTATTCAGTTTTAAAGGAATTTAGAGATTTAATACTTATTCATTTTGAAAATATTATTGAAAATGAAAATCTTGAAAATGATTTTGAAAATTTAAATAATTTGAAAATTGAATTGAAAAATGATAAAATTGATAAAAATATAACAGACTTTGTTAAAAAACTCAATTCTAATAAATCATTGATATTGTCCAAAGTCAGTGATAAAAGAGGGAAATACGTATTAATATTATTAAATTTATATAATAATTTAAAATGATTTTTGTTAATATATATACAAAAAATTGCAAAAAAATATAAATTTCAGGTTGTTTAGCATTGACTTTTATTTTAAAAAGTATAAAATATAGTTGTGTCTAAACATTGTATACAATATGCAAAATAGATAGAAAGGGGTAAATGTGGGTATATTAACTTTTAAAGGTGGTACTCATCCGCCACATGGTAAGAAATTTAGTGAAAAGAAACCAATTGAAAAAGCTAAGATTCCTAAAATTGTCAAAATACCTTTAAGTCAACATATTGGAGCTCCAACAAAACCAATAGTTGAAAAAGGAGATTATGTTAAAGTAGGACAAAAGATAGGAAAAGCCTCAGCTTTTGTTTCTGCACCTGTTCACAGTAGTGTTTCAGGAACTGTTAAATCGATTGAAGAGATAAACGTAGCTGGAGGTACTGGAAAATGTATAGTTATAGAGTCTGATGGTGAGATGACTTTATCTGAAAACGTTTCTTCGAATGGTGATATTTCTAATTTATCAAAAGATGATATTTTAGAAATAATTAAAGAAGCTGGTATTGTAGGAATGGGAGGAGCAGGTTTTCCTACTCATGTTAAATTATCACCGCCTCCAGAAAAAGAAATTGATTTAGTTATATTAAATGGTGCTGAATGTGAACCTTATTTAACTGCAGATCATCGCTTAATGTTAGAAAGAGCAGAAAATATTGTTTATGGATTAAAAGCAATGATGAAAGCTCTAGATGTAAAAAAAGGTTATATCGGAATTGAAAATAATAAACTTGATGCTATTGAAGTAATGAAAGAAGCATGTATTAATGAAAATATTGAAATAAAAGTATTAGAGACTAAATATCCTCAAGGTGCTGAGAAGCAATTAATAGATGCTATCTCTGGACGCGAGGTTCCTTCAGGCGGTCTTCCTATGGATGCAGGAGCAGTTGTTAATAATGTAGCTACTGCATATCAAATAGCTATAGCTATTAAAGAAGGAATGCCTTTAGTTGAAAGAATTTGTACTATTACTGGTAGTGCTATTAAAACACCAAAAAATTTAGAAATTAAAGTTGGTAGTCCAGTCAATGAAATTATTGATCAATGCGATGGTTTTAAAAAAGAACCAGGTAAAATAATTTTAGGTGGTCCTATGATGGGTAAAGCAACTTCTACAATAGATATTCCATCAACAAAGACTACTTCAGGTATTTTATGTTTTGATAAAGTAGATGCTACTATTGATCAACCAGGTCCATGTATTAAATGCGGTAGATGTGTAGATGTCTGTCCAATTAATTTATTGCCTGTATATATAAGTGCAAATGCAGAAAGTGGAAATTTTGATAAATCAGAAGAATTAAATTCAATGGATTGTATTGAATGTGGTTCTTGCTCATTTATTTGTCCATCTAATAGAAGATTATTAGAAGGAATTAGATTATCAAAAGATAGAATAAGAAACAAAAAACAAAATTAATTAGTGGAGGGATTATTTATGGAATCAAAGTTAAAAGTTTCTTCATCTCCACATATTAGAGCTAAAGATTCAATTAGTTCTCTTATGAGAGATGTGGTAATTGCTTTATTACCAGCAACGCTTTATGCAATATATTTGTTTAGAGTTAAAGCTGTTATTACTATTGTTTTATCAATTGCAGCTGCGTGTTTAACTGAAGCTATTATTTTAAAATTAAGAAATAAAGCAATTACTATTTCAGATTGGTCAGCAGTAATTACAGGTTTGTTACTTGCCTTTAATTTACCTGCTTCAGTACCTTGGTGGATACCAGTTATTGGATCGGTATTTGCAATAGCTGTTGCTAAACATGCTTTTGGAGGATTAGGTCAAAACTTTATTAATCCGGCTTTAGCTGCTAGAGCAATGTTAGTCTCATCTTGGCCTGTTCAAATGGGAGGATGGATAAAACCAGGAGTTGATGCAGTTTCTACAGCAACACCTTTAACTCTTTTAAAAAATGGTGCTCAAGAATTACCAAGTTTAACAAAAGTTTTTATGGGAAATATTAGTGGTTCATTAGGAGAAACATCAGCTATTTTATTAATAATTGGTGGACTTTATTTAATATATCGTGGAGTAATAAAACCTACAATTCCTGTTACATATATTGGAACTTTTGGATTATTAACTTTATTTATTACAGGATTTGATTTTTATATTACTACTTATCATTTAATGAGTGGAGGATTAATGCTAGGGGCATTTTTTATGGCTACTGATTATGTTTCTTCGCCAGTTAATAAAAAAGGGAAAATCATTTATGCCTTTGGATGTGGTTTTATAACATTTATTATAAGACAATATGGAGGAATGGCAGAAGGTGTTTCATATTCTATATTACTTATGAATGTAGCGACTCCAATTATTGAAAGATATACAAAACCAAAGATTTTTGGAGGTGCTGAATAATGAAAAACATTTTAAAACTCGGTGTTAAGTTATTGATTATTTCTTTGATTGCTGCGTTATCTTTAGGTTATGTTAATCAAATTACAAAAGATAAAATTGCTGAACAAAGAAGACTTGCAAATGAAGAAGCAAGAAAAGAAGTTTTCCAAAATGCTAAAAAGTTTAGTGAAATAGATTTGAAAAAGTATGATATTAATACTGAAAAGACAGTTGAAGGATTTGAAGCTTTAAAATCAGAATCTATAAAAGGTTATGTTTTTAAAACTAAGTCTAAAGGTTATGGTGGAGTTTTAGAAGTTATTGTTGGAATTTCAAATGATGGCAATATAACTGGAATTAGAATAGGAAATCATAATGAAACCCCAGGTTTAGGTGCAAAAGCTACTGAAAAAGAATTTTATAGTCAATATAAAGATATGGCAATAAATACTGAGATTGGTGTTTCAAAAACTTCAAGATCAGACACTGAGATTAAAGCGATTTCAGGTGCTACTATTACTTCAGAAGCTGTAACTCGTGGAGTAAATAGTGCAATTGAAGCCTATAAAAAGATTAATTAATGGAGGTGACTGATTATGAAAAATAAATTACAAATATTTACGAATGGTTTATATAAAGAAAATGCAGTTTTTTATCAGTTGTTAGGTATGTGTCCTACACTAGCTGTTACTACAAGTGCAAATAATGGTTTAGGTATGGGATTAGCAACTACTGCAGTATTAGTATTAGCAAATATAGTTGTATCATTATTAAGAAATTTTATACCTTCTAAAATTAGGATACCTTCTTTTATAGTCGTAATTGCTACTTTTGTAACAATGACTTCTATGTTAATGGAAGCTTTTGTACCTGTATTATTTGATGCTTTAGGTTTATTTATTCCTTTGATTGTAGTTAATTGTTTAATTTTAGGAAGAGCTGAATCTTTTGCATATGATAATAATATAGTTGATTCTTTCTTAGATGGTGCAGGAATGGGATTAGGTTTTACATTTGCATTAGTAATTTTAGGATCGGTTAGAGAATTATTTGGTGCTGGAAGTATTTTTGGAATTAGTATATTTGGTGCAGGCTTTGAGCCGGCTTTAGTAATGATTTTACCTCCAGGAGCTTTCTTAGCATTAGGTATTTTAATGGCAATTAATAATAAAATGAAAAGTAAAAAGGCTTAAAGGAGGAAAAGATGGAAAATGCTAGTATTTTAGTAATACTTGTTAGTTCAATATTAGTTAATAACTTTGTTTTAGCTAGATTTTTAGGAATATGTCCTTTTTTAGGTGTTTCTAAGCAAGTTGATACAGCGATAGGTATGGGTATGGCTGTAACTTTTGTTATGACTTTAGCAGGTATTATAACTTATTTTGTTCAAAAAATGATTTTAGTAAGATTAAATATAGAATATTTACAAATCGTTGCATTTATTTTAGTAATAGCGTCTTTAGTTCAATTAGTTGAAATTGTATTACAAAAAATTTCACCTACTTTATATCAAGCTTTAGGTGTATTTTTACCTTTGATTACAACTAACTGTGCTGTTTTAGGATTAGCTCTTTTAAATATTGATGAAAATTTAAATTTGATTCAAACTATATTTCATTCAATAGGTGCAGCAATAGGATTTGCATTAGCAATAATTTTATTTGCAGGGATACGTGAAAAATTAGAATTAGCAGATGTCCCAAAACCTTTTGAAGGGTTTCCAATTGCATTAGTTACTGCAAGTTTGATGTCAATTGCCTTTTTAGGGTTTAATGGCTTGGTATAAATTTATGAAAGGATGATTAATATGGATTTTAATAATATATTATCTGCTGGATTAAGTTTATCTGGCATGGGATTGTTATTTGGTGCTGGGCTTGCTTATGCATCAAAAAAGTTTGAAGTTAAACAAGATCCTAAAGTAGTCGCAGTAGATAATGCTTTACCTCAAGCAAATTGTGGTGGATGTGGTTATCCAGGATGTATGCAATTTGCAAAAGCTGTGGTAAATGGTGAAGCAGAGCCTAATGGATGTCCAGTTGGTGGACAAGAAGTTGCTGAGAAAGTGGCTGAAGCTTTAGGTTTAGAAGTTGATGATACTGAACCAGAAGTTGCTAGAGTTTTATGTAAAGGTGGCAAAGACACAGCTGTAACTAAGTTTGAATACGATGGATTAGAAAGTTGTATTTCTTCAAATATGCTTGAGCAAGGTCCAAAAGCATGTACTTATGGATGTTTAGGGAATGGATCTTGTGTAGAAGTTTGTCAATTTGACGCTATATATATTAATGACCAAGGTATAGCTGAAGTAGATGAAGAAAAATGTACTGCATGTGGTAACTGCATTGATATATGTCCTAAAGATATTATTGATTTAGTTCCTAAAACTCAGCATGTAGTTGTTGATTGTATAAATGAACAAAAAGGTGGTTATGTTAAAGCAAATTGTGATGATGCTTGTATAGCTTGTGGAATATGTGAGAGATCTTGTCCTTTTGATGCTATTCATGTAGAAGATAATATTGCAAAAATTGATTATGATAAATGTACTCAGTGCATGATATGCTTTGATAAGTGCCCAACAAATGCTATAAGTGGAAACGAAGATTTAAAAAAGAAAGCTAAAATAATTGAAGATAAATGTATTGGATGTACATTATGTAAACAAAAATGTCCAGTAGATGCTATAGAAGGTGAAGTTAAAAATATTCATAAGGTGAATCAAGTTGATTGTATTGGATGTAGTGAATGTGTTGAGGTATGTCCTAAAGATGCAATAATTATGGAATAAATTTAAAGCCTCTTAATTAGGAGGCTTTTTTTTATAAGGAAGGTGCAAAATGAAGTATTTGATGCCAATAATTTCTTTGTTATTAATTATAATTTTTATAATTATTAATAAATCTCTAGCTTATGCCTTTATGATTTCAAGTTTATTAAGTATTTTATACTTCTCTGTAATTAAGAAATATAATTTTAAACTTATAATTAATTATTATATTCAAGGAATTATAAATAATAAAATAATTTTTCCTATTATTTTATCAATTGGAGCTATTGTAAGTGTATGGTTAGGTTCAGGAATAGTACCAACATTAATATATTATGGATTTGATTTTGTAAAATTGAAATTTATTTACGTAATAGCTTTTGTATTTAGTTCTATTGTTTCTATTTTCATGGGAACAGCTTTAGGTACTATATCAACTGTAGGCTTAGCTATTATTGGTATAGGTTTGGGCTTTGGAGTAGATTTTCATATTCTTTTAGGAGCTATAATTTCAGGTAGTTTTATTGCAGACAAAATATCACCTATTTCTGGTTTATTTAATTTACTTTTAGTTTCATCTAAGACAAAATATAAAAATGTTTTAAGCCAAATGAAAAAAACATTAATTCCAGTATATCTAATTACATTTATGTTTTTTTTAATTTTAGATTTAACAAAAAATGTTAAAGTTGAAAATATTGAAAAAATTTTAGAATATAAAAATTTAATTATAGGAAATTTTACTATTTCACCATATTTTCTAGTAATTCCTTTATTAGTAATAATATTACCTTTTTTTAAATTAGAAACAATTAAATCGCTATTGATTGGTATTTTTAGTGGTTCTATATTAATGTTTTTTTATCAAAACTTAAGCATTTTAAAAATTTTAAGAATAATATTTTTAGGATATAATTCTAAAACGAATACTATTTTAGATACAATTTTAAAATCAGGCGGAGTTATATCGATGGTAGAAGTTATAATAATAGTTGCAGGAGCCTTAGGTTTGATAAATTTATTTGAAGAAATTGGACTTTTAGATAATTTTAATAAAATTGCTTTGAAAAATATAGAAGATAAGTATACATTAAAAAATAGAACTTCGATTATATCTATGTTTTTAACAATAGTTTCTTGTGATCAGACTTTAGGAATAATTCTTCCAATAAAGATATTTAAAGAAAAATTTAGTGAATTTAATTTAAAAAAAGAAGAATTAGCTCGAATTATTTCAGATACTGGCGTAGTAATAGCACCGTTAATGCCATGGAATGTAAATATTATAATAATATCTTCTATATTTGGTTTAACTGATTATAGATTCATATTTTATATTGCTTTATGTTATTTATTTCCATTATTAAATTTATTAATTAATACAACTAAAAAAATGTCCTTAAAAAAGGACATTTAATGATGATTTCTTTTTAGAAATCATTTATTTTTTTGTTTCAAGTCTTATAATATTATTAAGATAAGTCATATATTTTTGAGTATACTTTTCTGGATCATTTTTTTCTGATTCCATATATTTGTCTAATAATCCTCTAAAAGTTATAACCATAATTTCATTAATATTATCTGCATTTTTCTTATCAATAAAACAACCATTTTCTAAGCAATCATCAATTAAAGTCATATTTCTTTTATATATATTACTTTCATTTAACATTTCAACTAAACGATTATGAGTTACATTTAATTTATTTGGAAAAATCTCATAATAAATTCTTAAAGAATTACTTAAATTTTTACTATATTTAGAGAAAAATAAATCATAAAAAGTTTTTGGATGATTGAAAGCTTCATTTGCAAAAACTTCCCATATTTTTAAAAATCTTTCTAAAGGAGTAAAAGAATCTTTTATTTCTTTAGATAATCTATTAGAATAAGGCCCTAATCTTGATATTTTAGTGAAAAAAATTAGATGGTCTAAATCATCAAAATAATTATACATTGTAGCGCTATTATATCCAGCTTTTTTAGCAATATTTCTAACAGTTGTTTTTTGAATTCCTTTGTTTTTTATAATATTATTAGCTGCCTCGATAAATAATTTCATTTTATTTAACTTTTTAATTGTTAATTTCATATAATCCTCCTTACATTAAATTTAATTATATAATAAAAGTCTAAAAAAAACAATTAAAAAAAAATAAAAAAATCATGTTTACAAATTAACTAGGATTATGATAAGATATAATTGTGAAAAACTAAACGTGTTTATTTTTTAAATTAAAAGGGGGTAGTAATGAAGTTAGAAATTAAGAATTTCGAAGTTAACCAAGTAAAGTTTGGGAAAACGTCTTCATACGCTGATGGAGTTTTAACAATTAACAAAGAAGAAGCTCTTGAAGTAGTAAATGAAGATGAACACATTACAGAGTCTGATATTGTTTTAACAAAACCAGGCGATAAGACAAGAATTGTTCCAGTAAAAGAAGCTATTGAACCAAGATACAGATTAGATGGTGGAGCTACTTTTCCAGGAATAACAGGTAAAATTGAAAGAGTTGGAGAAGGAAAAGCTGTAGCTTTAAAAGGTTGTAGTGTATTAGCAGTTGGAAAACATTGGGGTAGTTTTGGTGATGGATTAATTGATATGAGTGGTGAAGGTGCAAAATATACCATTTTTTCAAAGCTTAACAATATTTGTCTAGTAGCTGATACCGATGAAGAATTTGAAAGACATGAGCAACAAAAGAAAAATCATGCTATTAGATGGGCAGCTCATAGATTAGCTGAATATTTAGGATCTGTTGTTAAAGATATGGAAAGTGAAGAAAAAGAAGTATTTGAATTAGGTCCAGTTACTAAAAGAGATGATAAAGTAAAAGATTTACCATCTGTAGTATATGTTATGCAACCACAATCACAAATGGAAGAATTAGGATATAATGATTTAGTCTATGGTTGGGATACTAATAGAATGTTACCTACTTTTATGCATCCAAATGAAGTATTAGATGGAGCTATAATTTCAGGTTCATTTATGCCTTGTTCTTCAAAATGGTCGACTTATGATTTTCAGAATTGTCCGACAATTAAATCTTTATATAAAGAACATGGAGAGACAATTAATTTCTTAGGTGTAATTATGTCAAACTTAAATGTTGCTTTAGAACAAAAAGTTAGAGCAGGAATGTTTGTTCAACAAATTGCAAGTAATTTAGGTGCAGATGCAGCTATTTTAGCTGAAGAAGGTTATGGAAATCCAGATGCAGACTTTATCGAATGTTTTAAAGTTTTAGAAGAAGCTGGTATTAAAACAATTGGTATGACAAATGAATGTACAGGTAGAGATGGTCAATCTCAACCATTAGTTACATTAGATGAATCTGCTGATGCAATAGTATCTTGTGGAAACGTTTCGGCACTAATTAAACTTCCACCTATGGAAAATGTAATTGGTGAACTTGATGCTCTTAAAAGAGATGGTTTATCAGGTGGATGGGAAGATGATGAAATTTTAGGGCCATCAGTTAAAGAAGATGGATCAATTATTATGGAAAATAACTCAATGTTTTGTGGAGATTCTGTATTAGGTCAATCTATAAAAACAATGAAAGAATTTTAAAGGAGGTGCAGTAAAATGAAAAAAGGAATTTTATATTTAAATCAATTTTTTGGTCAAATTGGAGGAGAAGAAAAAGCAGATTATGCACCTACAATAACTGAAGGTCAAGTTGGTGCAGGTACACTTTTAAATAATATGTTAGATAATGCTGAGATTACTCATACTGTAATATGTGGAGATAACTTTATGGGTTCTAATGAACAAGAAGCAGTAGAAAAAATCTTAGGATTTTTAGAAGATAAAGAATTTGATATTTTCTTTGCAGGTCCAGCTTTCCAAGCCGGAAGATATGGAAATGCTTGTGGTGTAATTTGTAAAGCAGTTAAAGAAAAATTTGGTGTTGAAGTTATTTCATCTATGCATCCAGAGAATCCTGGTGTAGACATGTTTAAAAAAGATGTATATATTTTCAAAGGCGGCGACAGTGCTGCTAAGATGAAAGAAGATATGACTAAAATGGCTGAATTTGGTAATAAAATTTTAGCAGGTGAAGAAAAATTACTTGCTGAAGAAGAAGGTTTTTATAAAAGAGGTATCAGAAAACAAGTATGGTTAGAAGATGAAACTCCAGCTCATAAAAGAGCAATTGATATGTTACTTAAAAAGATTAATGGAGAAGAATTTACTTCTGAATTACCAATTCCAGATTTAGAAACTGTAGAAATTGCTGATCCAGTAAATTTAAAAGATGCTAATGTTGCATTAGTTACTTCAGGTGGTATTGTACCAGTAGATAATCCAGATCATATACAATCAGCTTCAGCAACTCGCTGGGGTAGATATGATATCTCTGAGATGGATAAATTAGTAAATAGAGCTAATGATGGATTTAAAACTATACATGCAGGTTATGATCCAGCAGCAGCAGATGCTGATCCTAATGTTTGTGTACCTTTAGATGCATTAAGAAAATACGAAGAAGAAGGAAAAGTAGGAAAGGTTCATAACTATTTTTATTCAACAGTAGGTACAGGAACTACTGAAGCCGAAGCGGCACGTATGGCTAATGAAATGATTGAACATTTAAAAGAAGATGATGTAGATGCAGTTATCTTAACTTCTACCTGAGGTACTTGTACTCGTTGCGGTGCAACGATGGTTAAAGAAATTGAAAAAGCAGGTATTACAATAGTTCAGATGGCTAACTTAATTCCAGTAGCTAAAACAGTAGGTGCAAATAGAATGGTTCCAACGATTTCTATTCCTTATCCACTAGGAGATCCTCAAACATCAAAAGAGGAACAATGGAAATTAAGATATCATAGAGTTGGAGTAGCATTAGATGCATTAGAGACTGATATTGAAGAACAAACAGTTTTTGAAGTTTAAAAAAATAAAATCTATCTTCTTATATTAAGGAGATAGATTTTAATATTTAATGTTTATAACTTTTAATAAATTAATTTAAATGTACCTTTAAAATTGAATAAAAACTTAAAAAGATTAAAAGAGTTTAAAAGTATTTGAAATTTAGAATATTAATCTTCTTTTAATCCTAATGAAATAATCATATCTAAATATTCCATAAATTGTTCAGTGTAACCTTCTACATCTTCACTGTCAGTTTCAAGATATTTATTTAATAAACCACTATAAGTAAGTATCATTAATTCATTAATCTTTTTAGCTTTCTTTTTATTAATAAAGCAACCATTTTCAATACAGTTATTTACTAAAGCCATATTTCTTTTGTAGATATTATTTCTACTTAACATTTTTTTAAGTCTATCGTTTTTAGTATTTAATCTGTCAGGGAATATTTTATGATATAAAGTTACGGTTTCATTTAATTCCAGACTGTATTTTGAAAAAAATAAGTCATAGAAATCATTAGGATTTTTGAAAGTTTCTTCAGCAAATATTCTAAAAACTTTTTTTAATTCTTCTAAAGGTTCAAGGTCATCCTCGATTTCATTGTATAATCGTGCTTTATAAACTTCTAGATGTGAAATTTTTGTAAAAAAGATAAGATGTTCAAGATCATTAAAATAGTTATAAATAGTTGCACTATTATAGCCAGCTTTTTTAGCTATATTTCTAATTGTTGCTTTTTCCATTCCTTCATTTTCAATTATTTCATCAGCTGCAGTAATAAAATAACCCATTATTCTTAACCTTTTTATACTTAAATCTTTCATAATATTACCTCCATATATATAATAGTTATTTAAATTGTTATATTAATTTAAATGTTTGATATTTATTAGTAAATAAAAATTTTTAAAATATGTCATTAATTAAAAAAATTATATAAAAATTTATTTATATAATTGCAAATAGAAAATATGAATTAAGTGTAGTATTAATCATATGTTATATATTATACAATTTTAGTTATCAAAAATCAATTGTGTTTTGAAATTGATTCTATATGTCTTATATATCAAATAAAAAA
>JBNJDJ010000024.1:0-24590 GCA_051744845.1 Bacillota bacterium | reverse complement strand
TTTTGCAAATCACTATTATCTGAATCACTTCTTAAAATAAAATCATTCTTAGAATAAACAAAATCATACATTTCTTTTGCAGCCATACTTGTTACTTTAATTGTATTATTTTTCATTAATTTATCTAAAACCATTCTATAATCGTATGTCGCTTGATAATGCTTGTTTAGATAAGAATTTATACGCCTTGGATATAATAAGGGAGATAAACTATTTAAATAATTTTCTTTTATATCTTTTTTTAACTTATTATTATCTGAGTTTTTTAAAAACATTTCATAATTAATAAGTATTTTTCCTAATTCTTCAGGAGATAATAAAATAACTCCATCTATACCTAAAGGGTTTAAAATTTCATTAATTTTTAAATTTAAATATTTATTAAAATCTTTAGATAAATATTTGCCATAATTATTTTTTATTTCAATATAATCAATTTCTTTAGAATAACCACCATCAGTAAGTTTAAAACCATAATAATCTTCAAAGTATTTCTTCATTTTTTCTTTTACATTTTCATTTTGAATATATTTTAACACTAATTTCTTTTTATTATCATAAATTCCTTTATTTTTATAATTATATTTTTTAGGATATTTCTCCTTTAATTTATTTATTGATTTATTAATCTGATTATTTAACTCTATTTGAGAAATATCGTTAAAATAATTATCAAAATCACTATGGTCAACTACTCTATTTACTATATCACTAATCATTATATCAGCAATTTTTTCATCTACATTTTTAATAGATGAATTTATTATACTAATTAACTCAGTTTTACTATCTATAGATATAGATTCATAATCTTTTAGTTTTTCAATTACTCTTTTTATTTTATTTTTTTCAATATCATATATGAATCTACCTTTTTTTATTAATTTTTCATTTGCATCTTGTTTTAAATATAACTCAAATTCAATATTATTTTCATTTTGCCATTTTACATTCTTAAAAATAGCATTTTCTTTTTTATATAATGTTTTATCTTTAATTAAATCAAAAATTTGAATTCTTTTCATGTTTTTTAAATTCAAGATTTCTAAATTACCTTTCTTAGGATAACCAAATAAATAGCTTATAAACATTCTATCATCAGAACATTTTATTGAATCATTTATTATACTATAACCTATTCTTTCAGAAAATTTAAAACTGCTTTCTTGGTCTTTGCTAATTAATATAGTAGTTGGACTCATCCCCCTTAAAAAAGTTAATACAGTAATTATCTTATCTGATTGATCATCTTTAATTAAAGATATGTTATTAAAAAGAAAATGATCTGCTACTAAATGATTGTTAAATTTTTTCTTTAAAGGAAAATATAATTTATTAAAATCTAATTTAGTCCTATCACTAAATCTAAAATTAATCTTAGAATATAACTCTTTTTGATTAAATATTTTACTATCAAAATTTCCTTCATATATTTTATTTTCATATATAACTTTAGTTGTTTTAATAGAATTATTAGCTACTTCTAAAGTGATTTCATTTATATTTTCTACTATAATTTTTTTGTAAATATCTTGATATTCAGAAAATAAATAATCAAATTTATCAAAATCAATTACTACTAATTTATCATCAATAACTTTTAACTTTATTTCCTTTTCATATATTTCATAATTATTTGAATTATAATTAAAATAATTTGAATAAAATTCATTTATATTAGGTAATTTTCTTTTTAACTCAGATTTAAGTATTTCTTTATTTTTATTTCTTATTTTAGGCATTTTAATTTGAAACTTAGCTAGTATTATGTCATCAACTATTTCAATTTCTTTTATCTCTATATTATTATTCATATTTATATCTAAATTATCAGGTTTTAGAGTAATAAAAAATTTCCCATTTTCAAAAGATTTTTGATATTTATCTGAAACTTTTGTAAAAGTATGATAGTCACCATCAACTGTTTGAACACTTGAATTATAAAGCCAATATATTTTTTCTTTAATATCATTTTTAGAATATCCTAAGAATGGTTTTATTTTCTCATAAATAGCTACTAAACTTATATCTTTATTCAAAGTTATCATTTTTTCATTCTTTTCAGAAATAATTTTTCCATTTTTATCTTCCCAATGTGAAAAGTTATAACCTTCTACTTCTTCAGCACTAATAATTTGTTTTTCTCCTGCTTCATATTTACCTTGACCATAAGTTTTACCATCTTCAATATTTGATTTTAAGTCAATCTTAAATTCCTTCTTTTTAAATTTAGCTGTTAGTTTTTCATCTGAATTAATAATAAAATCATAACTTTTTTCTTTTTCAATTATTTCATTATTTTTTTCCCATCCGATAAATTGATAATTTTTTTTAGGTCTAGCTTTTAAATTAACTTTAGAACCAACTTTGTATTCTCCAGCCCCAGTTATACTTCCTGAATCTTTAGGCATAACTTTTGCAGAAATTTTTGCATTACTTGAGCAACTAATTAAAAATATTGTGAATATAATATATATTATAAATCTCTTTTGTTTAAACATTTTTCTCCCTTTATTACTTAATCATTTTTTATTAATTTATCTTTTTCTAAATCAAAAATATAACTTGCAACTTTTTTATAGACTTCATTATTTTTATTAATTGAAAACAAATCAAAACTTAATTTGTTTTTATTAATCCAATTGATATTTTTATATTTAAATGGAAATGGATATAGACTAGTATGATTTTCAGTATATTCTTCTGGTAAATAATCATTTACTTCAATTCTATTTTTTAACTTCAAATTAAAAATTACAAGATGTTTATTAGGCAATAAATCATTAAATGTTACCGCTACTGCCTCAGATGAATAACTGATTTTTGTAGAAAATTGTTTGTTTTTTGATAAGTGAAGACCTTGAAGTTCATTTGTTATATTATATCTATCTTTATCTAAATCATAAAACCCTATAATAGACTGAATACTAGCACCGGTTCCTCTAGCATAATTTGAACCAAAAGTTATTTTACTTGTATCATTTTCTTTATAAAATTCTAAACCTCTAAATAAATATAAATCGGCTATATTTATGTTAGATTTTTCACCTCGAATATTATTATATAATTCAGATAAATTTATAGTAATACCACTATTAAAATTAAAATTTATTTTAGGAAATAACTTTTTATAATCAAAAATTTCATAATTAAATTTTCCTTCATATTTTTTTCCATTATAATTAACTATAGTTTTTTTGAATTTTGAATCTTCTATATATATATTAATTGATTCTATATTTTTTATAATAATACTTTGATAGAGATTTTTATATTTACTGTATATATCTGATGGTTTTTCTAAATATATCAACTTTAAATTATCATTTGTTTTTTTCAAATGTACTTCTTTGATGTATTTTTCTGTTTCTATTGAATCATAAGTAAAAAATGAACTAAAAGTTTTATTTACTATAGGCATATTAGAGATTAATTCATTCTTAATTTCGTACTCATCCTTTGATTGTTTCAATTTAGGAACTTCCAATGATGCTTTTATAATAAGTTTATTTCTTTCTTTGATAATATTTTTAACTTCAACTTTTTTAATAAAATCAATATTATGAAATTCATAATATCCTTCATCAAAAGGTCTTAAAGAAACAAAATATTCCCCTTTTCTAACTGAATCTTTTAAATCATCACTTGCATTTTTATAATAATTGTATGATATACCATGAGCAGCTTCTACAGTATGAAAATATTCCATAAATATTGCTTTCAAATAATCTTTTATTTCACTTTTTGAAAGTCCTAAATAATTTGGTTCTTCTTGTTTTTCATAAACAGCAGTTAAATTTAAATCCTTATCAACCTTTAACATCGCATAATTATCTTTAATAAAAACATTACCTTTTTTATCTTCCCAATGTGAAAAGTTATAACCTTTTAGTTCATTTGCTCGAATAGTTTGCTTACTACCTTTAATAAATTCTCCTTGACCGTAGATTTCAGCTTTTTTAATATTAGATTTTAAATTGACTTTAACTTTTGAAACTTTAAATTTAGCTACATATTTTTTATTGGAATCAGCATTAACTTTCAGTTCTGATTTTTTACTAATTAATTGATCAAATTCATCAAACCAACCTTTAAATTCAAAGCTATTTTTAGGCTTAGCTTTTATACTAACTTCTTCATTTATTAAATATTCACCGCTACCATCTACGGAACCCTTCTTTAGATTATTAGATAAAATTTTTATATCTACTTTTTTCTTTTCAAATTTTGCCAACAAGTTTTCATTTTTTTTAATATCAAATTCATATTTCTGCTGCTTTTCAATTATTTTTTCATTCTTTTCCCATCCAATAAATTGATAATTTTTATTAGGTCTAGCTTTTAAGTTAACTTTAGAGCCAACTTTGTATTCACCTGTTCCAGTTACCTCTCCAGAATTATTAGGGATTACTGTTACTTTGACTGATGCTTTTTTACTACAACCAGGTAAAAATATTGTAAATATTAAAAATATAAATAATAACTTTTTAAAATTTGACATTTTTCTCCTATTCCTTTTTTATATATTGCTATTATAGTTTAATTTTAACATTCTATCTATAACTTTACAAACCTTATAATGAAAGTGAATTTTATTTATTAATCTTTAGAAATTAAATATATATAATGTTAATGTAACTTTCTAGAAAATATGATATTATAAAATTAGAAAATTAAAATGATAACTATGTATTATTTAAAGATAAGTAATTAAGAAATAAATAGAATAAAATCTTTTAAATCATGAGAAACATATAATTTTTTATAATAAGGAGTGTATAAAATGAGTAATATAGCAGTTAATGAAAAAGCACCAGACTTTAGTTTAACTAATTACAATGGTGATAGTTTCAAATTATCTAATTTAAAAGAAGAAAGTAATGTCTTTATTGTTTTAAATAGAGGATTTATGTGACCATTTTGCCAAAAGCATATGATGCAGTTGCATCAAGATTATAAAAAGTTCTTAGATAAAAATACAGAAATTGTAGTAATTGGTCCTGAAAAAGAGTCAAAATTCAAAAGTTACTTTGAAGAACATGACTTTAAATTTTATGGATTATCTGATCCTAATAAAAAAGTACTTAAATTATATGGGCAAAAAATAAAAATCTTAAAATTAGGTCGAATGCCAGCACAAATGCTTATTGATAAAAATGGTATTTTAAAATATATAAATTATGGAGATTCAATGAAAGATATTCCTGATAATAAAGAAATTTTAGATTTAATTGATTCTTTGTAGATAAAAAAAGGAAACTATTATCTTAAAGTAAAATAATAGCTTCCTTTTTATTTTTAAATTTCTATTATTTTATCAAAGATTTCTGAAAAAACTCCATCTAAATTTTAATTTAGGTTAAAGGATCACATCTATCTTTAAAACTATACCTGTTACTTCTAAAGTTTTTCTAAAAGAAATGTTTGAATCGGACGTTAATGTTAAAACAAATATTATTATATTTATTCAATTATATAAAATCCAAAATTTCCCCATTCAAACAATGAATAATTATATTCACCATTTTCCAACTCTTCTTTCTTCTTAATTTCATCAATACCATCATTATCAAAATCAATTAATTCAATTGAAATTAGTGGTTTTAATCCTATATATGAACCTGTCCATTTTCTTGTTAAATACTCTCCATTCCAATTAAAGAAAAACGGCCTTTTTTCTTTAGGATAATACTCAGTTTCAGTTATTGCTCCTAAATAAATATCCATCATACCATCATCATCTATTATCCCTGTATCAATCTCCCAAGGCTTAACTTTAGTGAAATCATTTTTATAGATTAATTTTAAATCATCATTATTAATTTCATAAATTTTTAAAAAATTTCCATATACAACATTTAAATCTCTTTGATTTTTATCTTTTGATTCAATAGTTAATAAATAATTTTTACCATTATAAAATTGATCAATTTTAAAGTCTACAACTTTAGATATTATTATCTTATTATTTCTATATAAGTCTTGATCTATAATCTTATATTTATATTCTTTCTCTCTTATACTATAAATCATAAATATTATAAATATAGATAATAATAAAATAATTATTTTTTTAAAGTTATTTACCATGATACTTCCGGAGATTTACTTTCTACATTGTTTTCATCTGGAGAAATATATGATTTCATCCAAGGCATCTTTTCTAAAATATCTGTTTTTTCACCAGTATAGATTGTTCTTGTATGATACTCATTTTCTTCTTGCTTAAGTCCAATCATTTCATACCACTTATCAGTAGTTAATCTTTCTTTAGAGATAAATTCATAGTAGCTATAAACACTGCCTTTAGTTAAAACAGTTTTACCGTTAACTTTAACAATTACATAAATTTCTAATGGAATACCTAATGATTCTTCTCGATAATGCCCTTGTGCAGTAGCTACATCAGCTATAATAGCTGTTGAATCTTCATCTGAATAGTCACCAGTATATTCTCGCATTTTTCCCATATAATCAAAATTTATATTATCAATTAATCCACCAATATGTTTAAGACTTTTAAGTTCATCTTCAGATAAATCCTCATTTTGTAATTCTTTAACTGAACAGTTAATTAAAACATCTAAAATATTACTCATACGATTAAGTACTTCTAATTCTCTTTTATCCACATCAATTTTTTGTTCTAAATTTGCTTTTGTATATTTAATTAACCAATTTAATCTTGAATAAAGTTCAACATTTGGTTCTACATAATGTAGAGTTTCAGCTTCAACTGGACCTCCCATTTCTGCTACAGCTTGTTTAGAATATAATATATTATCATATTTTAATTCAGTAAAACTTCCTAATGCAGCTGAAATACTTTTATGTGACCAAGGTTCATTTTGCATAAATGGTGGCATATTTTTATTATTTTCGAAACTTTTAGCAGCAGAGTCAATTGACCATAACCATCCGTGATATAAATCTTTTTTCCAAAAACTTTGATCTAAATTATTTACCATTTTTTTCATATCAGCTAATCTATCATTATATCCATCCCATTTTTCATTAGGTTTATAATATTCATGTAAAATTTTCTCTGCTCTTTTATGATTAAATGCGCTTAAAACATCAAAAGCTGTAGGTAAAGGTCTTTTAAACGGCTTTACTAATTCTTGCATTATATTTGCATCTAAAGTATATCTTTGTCCCATAAGTCTAAATTCTTTTCCTTTGTTATTCTTTCCTGCAAATTTTGGAACTATCTGTTTATTTCTCATATTTTTAACTTCTTCAACTAGTTTATCTTTATATTTTTCATCATCTATTTCTTTAAATTTCGGTCCTTTACCATATACTTTTTCAATAAGATTTTTAAAATCTAATAAATTTAAATCATCTGATGTACCAGAATACAAACTCGTTAAATCATATATATCTATCCAAGAATCTAAATCTTTTTTACCACCTGACATTACTAAATTAGTAATCATTAAACTTTTAATTAATTTATCCTCATAGATAATTTCTTCACCATTATCATTAATTTTGCTTATTTCAAATCCTGATTGGCCATACCACATCATAGCTTTAAAATATCTTTTAAAGTTTTTAGAAATTGTATAATGACCTCTAACTTTAAATTGTGTATAATCAACTTCTTTGTCAAACACTTCTGAACGCTTTTTATCTTTAGCATTATTAATCTTTTTTGTCTCTAAATCTACAATTTTTCTTAATTCAGTAGGTAAATCTGCTTTAATATCTAAAAGCTCTCCTGCTACTGAAAAATACAGTACAGCAGTTTTTAACTCTTCTTTTACATTAGAATCTGCATCTTTGTATGTAACAAGTGATTTTTTTAATAAACTTTTAGTCATTGATACTAACTTAGGATGATAGTTAGAAGCTTCTAAATATTTCATACTTCCTGAATAAAAAATATGATACATATTTAATACAGCATCTGCTGTAATAAAAGTAGGTAAATTATCATAATCTGCACCTTCATAGACTTGATGTATTTTAAGTTTTGGATTATTATTTTTAGGTTTCAATACTACAAAACCATTTTTTTCTAACATTTCTTTTTGATTATTAGTAAACCCAGTAAATTGGTCTGGATTATCTATTTTTTCTAAATCAAAATTATATTGATCTGCTTTAGCATCATACTTAGGTTTTGAATATTCTATATTTATTCTTTTATCTTTATAATCATAATCCCAAGCACTTTTATTATTTAATAAATCATCTAAACTAAAGTCAATATTGTTAATTCTTATGACATTATTTTGCTTTTTATCTTCAATATCTTCATTTTTCTTTTCATCATCTTGATCTTTTTCTTCTTTAATATTTTCATCTTCACTATTATTTTTACCTGTAAAACTTATAATATTCTCATCATTTTCAATATCTAACTTATTACCATGCTCATCTTCAATATCTTTTATAATAAGTTCATATATATTTTGATCTTTTTGATCTTTTGTTGTTAATGTAATAGTTTTTTCAGCTATTAATATATCTACTATTTCTAGCTCATTTTGATTTCCAGACTTTTCTTTAATAATAAAATCTTTTTTATTTACAGAATCTAAATTTAATTTATTAGAAAAAATTAAAACTACTTTACTATTAGTATTTGAATCTATTTTGTATGTAAATTTATCATCGGTCTTTTCAATGTTTTCTTCATTAGTTGGCTCTTCATTATTACTTTCTGTTTCTCTAGGAGTACAACCACTTATTAATAAAACAAGCACTAAAATAAATATAATATTTTTTTTCATAACTTCCTCCTAATTTTTTAACATTTTATATTATCTTCTACACTCTTATATTCTATCATAATTTAGTATAAATTAAATATATATATTTTTTTTTAAAAATAGATTTTAAAATTTAAAAAATATTAGCTCAAAAGAAAAGCGTTTACATAAAATAGATACCGTTTTCATAAAACTTGAAACCGTTATCATATTGACTCTTTTGAAAAATGGTGTATTATGAAATTAAGTTAAAGAATTAAATAAAAAAGGAGAGATATTATGAAAAAGATAATTAATTTAAAAAGTACTAATAGAGGTATTGGACTAGACTTTTATTCAAATAAAGATATTGAGAAATTTAATGAAGTTAAAAATAAGTTGGAAGAGAAAAATTTGAATATGGATGTAACACAAGTTGATTGGGATGTTCAAAATAACGAACTTCATTATCCTGATGAAAAAGTTGAAAATGTTTTAAAAGATGTAAATATAAGGTTAAAACACTAAATGGTATCTTTAAATATTGACACAATTAAAGATGATTTTTAAAGGACTGACTTCATATTAAAAATATGAAATCAGTCTTTTTTAGTTACTATTTATTTTCTGATTTCAAACTAACCTTGAAAGATTAATCTAATTTAATTTTTTAATCTCAATATCATATAAGTGATATCATCATTTGTATTTCCATCATAAAAACTATTAAAATCTTTATTTATTTTTTTTGCTATATCTTTTGCATCTAAAGATTTATTTTGATATATTATTTCTTTATAACTATCACCATATACTTGACCACTTTTATTTCTCTGTTCATAAATACCATCAGTGGTTACAAATAAAATAGATTTTAGAGGCAGTTCCATCTTTTTATTCTCATAATGAATTAAATCCGATGGTATATTCTTTGAAATAGGTAGATTCCCAGTTTCCACTTCTTTTAAATCATTATTGCATATGACTAATGGTATGTGCATCCCTGCACTACTATAAATAATCTGATTTGTATTTGTATCTATTATACCAATTAAAATTGCAATAAAATAATCTTCTGGAAAATTTGCTTTTTTATTTTGTCTAAATAAAAACTCAATTATTTTTTTAGGATTAATAAAGTCTTTATTAGAACTTAGTTCAAGATAAGAATCAATTGTGCTTTTTAAAAAAGCACTCATCATTGCTGCATCCAGACCATGACCTGTTACATCACTTATATAAAATAATAATTTATTATCAGAAAGTTTTATCAAATTATAATAATCTCCACCAACTTGGTTTGCAGGTTTATAATAAGCATAAATATCTAAATTATTGATTTCAGGTGTATTTGTAGGTAGAGTATTTTCATGTAAAATTTTAGCTTTATTTATCTCATGATCAAGTTGTTTCTTTGTTTTTATTAATTTTTGTTTTTCTTTTTTCTTTTCTGTAATATCAATAACATAAGTTACTTTGTTAAATTTACCATCAATTCCCTTAACACGAGCTGCAGTAGAAGAAATAATTATTTCTTCACCATTCTTTCTTTTCACTTTCCACTCTTTACTTATTTCTCCTCCAGAATTTATAAACTTATCATGTAATTCATTTAATTCTTTCATATTATCATCAGTTGTAACTATAGAAAAATGTTTGCCTAATAGTTCTTTTCGACTGTAACCATAAATTTTACAATAATGTGGATTAACTTCTTCATAAATTCCATTTTCATTTGTTATACAAAAACCAATTGGCACTTCATTAATTATTTTTTGTTTCAAGTTAAGTTTTGTTATAAGCTCATTTTTATTTAATTTATTTAAATCAATATTTATTCACCTCACTAAATTAATAATACTACTTTATTTTATTAAAATATATTCACTTTATAATATTTAACTAAAATACAATTTAAAAACTTTATGTACTAAAAAGGATGATTTATAAATTCATCCTTTTTATGAAAATATTTAATTATTTTTTATTATCTAATAACTTTCTTATTAATTTAGTTGAATCTAAAAGTGGAGACATTGAATTATCTTGATTTAAAGTATTTATTGCATTAGCAGTAAAGCCTGACATATCAACTAAACTAAACCATGGTTCATTTATTATTTCTTCAGGTATATAAGAAAGATTAGTGGCAAAAACTTTAGTAATTATACCTTTTTTATAAAACTCATCAAATTTTTCTTTACCTTCAGTAAATAGACCAAATGTCACAGCTACATATATCTTATTTACATTTTTCTTTTTTAACTCTAGTGCAATATCTATTACAGAACCACCAGAAGATATCATATCATCAACTATTAATACATTAGAATCTTCTACATCTTTACCTAAATAATCATGTTGGATAATAGGGTTTTTCCCATTAACAATTTTTGAATGGTCTCTACGTTTATAAAATAAGCCTGTTTCTACACCTAAATTACTAGAATAATATAATGCTCTATCCATAGCTCCAGTGTCAGGACTTATTACTATCATATTTGATTTATTAATATTTAAATCTTTTTCTTCAGTAATTAATGCTTTTATGATCTTATATGATGGATGTAGATTTTCAAAAGAAATTAATGGTATTGCATTTTGTATAGTAGGATCGTGAGCATCAAAAGTTACTATATCGTGAACTCCTAAACTTTCAAGTTCTTGCAATGCTAATGCACAATCAAGAGATTCTCTTGATTTTCTTTTATGTTGTCTCGATGCATATAATAAGGGCATAATAAGAGTAATACGTCTTGCTTTACCAGCAATTGCAGATAATACCCTTTTAATATCCTGGAGATGATCATCTGGGCTTTTATGATTCTCAAATCCAAACATTGTATACGTCTCATTATAATTTCCTACATCTGAAACAATGTATACATCTTTGCCTCTGATTGATTCATTTAACACAACTTTCCCTTCGCCATTAGAAAATCTGATTATTTCCGCTTCAACAAGATGAGAGTCATTGTCTCTATATTTAGATAACTTTTTATCTATTGGTTTAATAAACTTATCTTTTACACCTAATGGAATTAACGCTAATTCACCAAATGGTAATTGATCTTTTTCAATTTTCTTGATTTGATTCAAATTGTCCTCCTTATATGTTTAAAAATATTTTTTTTTTAAATATTCATTAAAACAAATATAATAATAAAGTATTTTTATTAGTCACTGATATAATCATACAATAAATTTACAAAAATGTCTTTAAAAAATTATAAAAATAATATGAAAAAATTTAACCAAATATTTAATTAACATATGTATTATTTAAAAACATTAATAACTTTTCTAAATCAAAATCATAAGTTTCTGCTATTTTTTCAACAGTATCAAATAAATTCTCACATAATATACATCTGTTTAAAGGTTTATCAAATAAATGAAAAAAATCTTCTGTTTTAGGATAATTTTCAACAATTTCTATAAGTTCTGTGTCTTTTTTAATCATAACTCACCTCACTTAGTTTAAGCTTAAAATATTCATAAAAGATTATCAAGTAAAAATTAAAAGTAATATAATATTTCTTAATTCTAATATATTTTATTTATAGAAAAAATAATTTTAGATATTAAAGAAATATATATAGGTTACCATTATATTTATAAAAGTGACTTTTTTAGATTAGGTAATTGAAATTCCTAAAATAATCAGTCACTAAATATAAGAAAATTTTTAAATTTAATCAGTTTGTGTAAAAAAATCTATTACTGCTTGTGATAAAACAGCTATCCCATCTTTTAATACATCATCATCAACTTTAAACTCTGGACGATGATGTTGAATTGTTTGGTCATCGGATGGCGCAATTCCCAAAAAGAAAAAGCAAGACGGAACTTCCCTAGCAAAATAAGCAAAATCTTCTCCTCCCATATTCGGTTTAGCTGCTTGTCTTAATCTAGTAGAACCTAATATCTTATTTGCAGCTTGCTTAACTAAATTTGTCATGTCTTTATCATTAATTAATGGAGGAAACCTATATTCATAATTAAATTGATAATCAGCTCCCTCTACTGACATTGTATTTTTAATTACTTTCTCCATTAGCTTTGGTAACTTTTTACGATTTTTGGGTTTTAAACTCCTTACAGTTCCTTCTAATAAAAGTTCTTTAGGGATTACATTATGAGTTTCTCCTGCTTCTATATGACAAGTAGAAATCACTGCTGATTCTACCGGATCAATCTGACGACTAACTATTCTTTGAAAACCATTAATTATTTGAGTCGATAGTGAAATTAAATCTACACAATTATGAGGCTGAGCAGCATGCCCACCTTGCCCAAATAACCGAACTACAAATTTATCAGGAGAAGCCATAAACGTACCAACTTTATATTCCACAACACCTTTTGGTACAGATCCCCAAACATGTAAACCCAAAGCAGCGTCAACATCAGGATTTTTAAGTACTCCTTCTTCTATCATGCCTTTTGCTCCACCTTCTGACTCTTCGGCTGGTTGAAATATAAATTTGACATTACCTACTAACTCTGATTTTAATTCATTCAATACCATAGCTGTACCAAGTAAAATTGCTACATGAGCATCATGCCCACATGCATGCATTACTCCTTTGTTTTGTGAACTAAATTTTAGACCAGTATCTTCTTGAATTGGTAATGCATCCATATCCGCTCTAAGTAAAATAGTTTTCTTTGCTTTGTCTTTTTCCAAAATACCCATAACACCTGTTTTAAATACATTAGTTTCTACTTTTAAATCTAGATCTTTTAATTTATTAGCCACTAATCGAGCAGTATCAGTTTCTTCAAAGGCTAGCTCAGGATTCTGATGAATTTTATGTCTAATTTCAATTACCTCTGATTCAATCCTATCAATTACTTTTCTAATCTGTTCAGTATTCATTATTTTCTCCTCCATTTTTTATTATTAATTTACTATTTTTAGATAAACTAAAACTAATCTTTAGTAATTTTTTCACTATTTAATGAGATATACATAATAAATTTATTTATATTCTAATATTTAATCTAATTAATGATTATATTAATACATTTTATCATAAAAATTATTTAGCAGTTACTAAATAAATATAAAAACCCGGAAATCATAACTTATCCCGGGTTTTAATCATTCTATTTACAGATGCTAAACTAAATTTTTAGTATGAATAGTTAAAAGTCTTGTTCAACTTTTTTAATGATTTCTTCAGTACTTATAACACTACAATAGACTCCTTTTAAAGTTTTTATAGTATTTTTGTGCAATTGCTGATTAAACGCTGCAGTTGCATCATCAATCAAATACACAGAATAACTTTTATCAGCTGCATCTCTTACTGCAGTTTCTATGCATTCATTTGTTAAAACACCTGTTACTATCAATTGATTTATTCCTAGATTTTTCAAAATATAATCAATATTAGTACTATTAAATACACCTGAAGCCGTTTTTGAAAGTATTATTTCATCATTAATTGGTTTAACCTCTGGTATAAATTGAGCTGCTTTAGATCCTTTTGGTACTAAACATCCTATTCTTTTATGCTCTAGACTTCGTTCTCTACCATCTTTTGTTAATGCTTCTATTCTTACATGTATTATTTCACTACCTTTTTCTCTAAAGATATTTTGCAACCTTTTTACATTTAGAAATACTTTTTCTTCTAATCTTTGAAAATAATACGAATACTCTTCATCATCTCTTTTAATATTTTTAAAAAATCCATAGCCAGGACTAGCATCATGATACTGTAGATCTATACATAACAAAGCAATTTTCTCTTTTTCAAGTCTTTCATCTCCAAACTTATTATAAAGGTCTTCAATGTTGTTTTGCATATTCAATTCCTTTCTAAATTTTCAAAAATATTTACATTGGACCATAACCAAACATAACACTAATAATCAAAAATACCCATGATACTATAAATGCAATCCCAGTGAAACTTGCTATATATCTAATCCACTTTCCATAAGGCACTCTACAAAGACCTAACATTGCCATTAATCCTCCAAGTGTTGGTGTCATAATATTTGTTAAACCATCACCAATTTGAAATGCTAAAATAGTCGTTTGTCTAGTAAAATCAAGCATATCACCTGCTGGTATCATAATTGGAAGAGTTACAAGTGCTTGGCCACTACCTCCTGGAATAAATAAATTAATAAAACTTTGTGTTATTGACATATAAACAACAGCAACCATTGTAGGTAGTTGATCTAAACGAGATACTAATGCATTAGCTATTGTATCACTAATACCACCTTGATCCATAATTATTCTTATGGCTTGAGCAAGACCGATTATAACGCCTGCAAAAGCGGCAGGTTCTAGAGCTTTAGAAAATGTTTCACCAATTTCATCTGGCTTCATATGTGCCACTAAACCACTAACAATACCTACTGCAATAAAAACAGCTGATATTTCATTAATATACCAACCTTTTGTGAAAACTCCCCAAAGCATTACAGCTAAACCAATCATAAATACAAATAAAATTCCTATATCATTCGTTGACATTGAGTATTGATTAATATCTTTTGATAAGGTAAGACCTGTTGTATCAACCTCTTTAACTAAACTCTTACTTTTATCTTTGAGTATTTTCTTAAAATACCTTAGATTGAAAAAAACTAAAATAGTCAGCAAAACAAAAACTATAACAAGTCTATATAACCATCCTGAAAATAAAGGCATTTCAGCAAGTTTATGACCAATACCAACTGTATAAGGGTTAAAAGGAGCTAACCCAAATCCTACTGAAATACCGCCAACTGCCATTCCTGCTCCTAGTAATACATCTCCTCCAATAGCTAATGATAATACAACAGCAATAGGTACTAAAGCTATGTTATTTTCATAACCTACAAATATACCTAGAAGACCATAAATATAAGTAACTAGTGTAACTATTAAAAACTTTCTTTCTAGACCAACTTTTCTTATAAATGTTCCTACTGTATTTTCTAGCATACCAGATTTTTTTAACACACCAAACATCATAGCTGCAGCAAATACTATAAATACTATATTTGCTATACTTGCAAAGCCTTCAGGTATAGCCCGAAAAATATCGAAAACTCCTACTGGATTTTTCTCAATTCTACTATAACTATTTGGAATTGTTTTTGTTACTTCACCTATATTACTTTGCATTGTTGTACGTTCAAATTCACCAGATGGTATAATATAAGTTAAAATTGCTGCAAATATAATTATATAAAAAAGTAATACCATTGGATGAGGAATTCTATCTAATAAAGTTTTCTTATTAGGATCATTTATATTTTTTTCATTTTTTTTATTTACATTTTTACTTGACATTTACTTCCTCCTTCTTTTTAAATTTTTTGAATAGTATCTAAAATTATGTTGACACCTTTTGCTATATCTTCGACTTTTGAAAATTCTTCTGGGCAATGACTTTTCCCATTTTTACTAGGTACAAATATCATAACTGTATCACATAATTCATTCATTATAATTGAATCATGGCCTGCACCACTTACAATTCTTTGATAATTATAATTTTTTTCTAAACAGCTTTCTTCTAAATTATTGACTAAATTTTCTGACAATTCAACAGGATACTTTAGATGATTTTTAATTATTTTATATTTCATTGATTTTTCTTTAGTTATATCTTTTATAAACCCTTTAATATGTTCAATAATTCCTTCCATTGTTTTTATATTGAAACTTCTAATATCCATTGTAAAAGAGGCTTTTCTCGGTATAATATTATAAACATTAGGTTCTAATTGTATATTCCCTATTGTCGCAACACTATAAACATTTTGTTTTCTAACAAAACTATTTAATTCAACACTAATTAATGATGCTAAATAAAACGGATCTTTTCTTGCATTCATTGGTGTTGTTCCAGCGTGATTAGTATCACCTATTATCTCAACTTTAAAAGAGCTACTACCTGTTATACCTTCTACAATTCCTAGTTCTTTTCCATTCATTTCTAAAACAGGTCCTTGCTCACAATGTAGTTCAAACATACATTTTAAATTTTTTTCTTTTTTCTTACATCTTATAACATCCTGATCAAGCACATCAAGAGTTTTTATAGCTTCTTTTATATTTTTTCCATTATTATCATTAAATTTATCAAGATTTTCATCTGTAAATTTATCAGCATACCACTGACTTCCTAAAAATGCTGTAGAATATGTACCACCTTCTTCTTCTGCAAAAGCAACTACTTCTATTGGGTGATCAATTTCAATATTATTATTATTCATACTTTTAATAACTTCAAGTCCTGTTACAATTCCAGATACACCATCATATTTTCCACCATTGCGTACTGTATCAAGATGTGATCCTATTAAAATTTCAGGTAAGCCTTTTTTCCTTCCCTCCTTTCTTCCAAAAATATTTCCTATATAATCCATATAGACATTTAATCCTAAGTTTTTCATTTCATTGATTAAATACTTTTTTGCCTGAATATCTTGTTTTGTATATGAAAATCTAGTATATTTACTATCTGATTCTGTAAATTTTGCAAATTTCTCAATTCGCTTTTTTATTCTTTTTTTACTAGACATCATTATCACCTCCTTTCTTCTTTAAATAATATATATGCAAGTAAGATGCCAAAATCTTTCATAGATTTATATTTATGATTAAACACTCGAATTTCAATGTTTATATGACTTATTAATTTAATAATAAATTTATATAGAATATATTATATTTGCCTTTATGGGATTTTAGATATATAGTTATATTATAAATCCCATTAATCTGTAGATTAAAATTGATCATAACAATTAATAAAACTAATAAAAAGATATCAAAATATTTTTTATTTTAGTAAAAAGGAGGATAAATGTCTAAACTCAAAGTTTCTCTTCTTACAATTGATGAAAAAATAGCTTTGTTTTTTAAGAAAGAATTACTTGAAATTTTTGGCAATATTATTGAAATTAAATACTATACTTCTAATACTAGACACTACGAACAAATACATAATTCCGATTTAATACTTTATACAGATCCTAGTATCTTGATAGAACTTATGGATACTATCAAATGCGATTGTCCTATTTTAATGATGAAAAGAACTATTTCAAAATCTGCTGTAGATAAAATAAATGATATACCAGCAAGTAGTACTTGTTTAGTTGCAAACATTAATAGCTTTATGGCCAATGAAACACTTGCAACTATTTATCAACTAGGCTTTAAAGATATTAATTTGATACCTGTATATCCAAATAATCAAAAGTTATATCAAAATATAGATTATATAATAACACATGAAAAATATGATTATTTAGAAAAGTTTCCAGGAGAAATAATAGTCATTGGTAATAGAATCTTTGATATTAATACCATATTAGATATCTTATCAATATTAGATATTGACTCTTATACAAGCGAAAAAATAATTCTTGAGTATTCTTTAAAAATACCAAATTTATGGAAAGGAATAAATTATACGCTTAAAAATAAAAGAATTTTATCCTCACAATGGAAAATACTATTAAATGAATTATCTGAGGGTGTTATGGTTGTTGATAATGAAAATAAAATAAGTTTAATAAATAACACTTTTAAAAAACTAGTTGGAAAAATAAGTTATAATTTTGAAGGGTTAACTTTATCAGAATTGAGAAAAAAGCATACTGACTTAGAAATACTATGTGAAGAATCAGAAATAGAAAACGAACTTTTTATATATAATAATAAGAAGTTAATTTTAACAATACGCAATGTTATTTTTAATGATAAATATTATGGTAAAATCATACTAATAAGTAAATATCAAAATATTGTCAAAATACAGCAAAAGATCCATAAAAAAATTATAGGTAAAGGTTACTACTCAAAGTATAATTTTGACTCAATAATTACTAAAAATAATAAATTAAATGATTTAATTGAAATTTCAAAAAAAATTGCTAACTCCGATTCGTCAATACTTATTTCAGGTGATTCAGGTACTGGTAAAGAGTTATTTGCAGGTTCAATACATAATTACTCAAAGAGAAGTAATAAACCTTTTGTTGCTTTAAACTGTGCAGCTATTCCAGATAATTTAATCGAGTCTGAATTATTTGGTTACGAGGAAGGATCTTTTACTGGAGCAAAGCAAGGTGGTAAAATTGGATTATTTGAAAGTGCAGATAGTGGAACTTTATTTTTAGATGAAATAAGTGAAATGCCTTTAAAATTACAGGGACGCTTACTTCGAGTACTTCAAGAAAATGAAATTATGAGAATTGGAGGCGATTCAATTATAAGAGTAAACACAAGAATAATAGCAGCAACTAATAAAAACCTTTGGAATATGGTCGAGAAAGGATTGTTTAGAAAAGATTTATTTTTTAGACTTAATGTATTTAACCTTCAACTACCGCCATTATCAGAAAGAAAAGAGGATATAAAATTACTATTAAAATATTATTTAAAAAGAATTAATAAAACAAATTTAATTACAAAATCCTTTTTAGCTTTTGCTAAACACTACGATTGGCCAGGAAATATTAGAGAACTTTTTAATCTTTTAGAGTATATGACTACAATAAGTAATGAACCTTTGTATATTATTAATCTACCATCATACTTAAAAAAAGAATCTTTATTAGATTTTGAAATAAAATCTTTAAAGTTAAGATCAAAGCAATTTTTCATATTATTTTTAATTAATAAATTAAACAATGATAATAAAAACTCAGGTAGAAGAACTTTAAAAGATTATTACAGTAAAAAATACTCTGAAATTTCTGAAATAGAAATCAGAAAAATCATAGATACTTTAGTTTCAAATTATTATATCAAAGTATTAAAAGGACCAAAAGGAAATGTAGTAACTAATAAAGGAAGAAAAAAAATAAATGAAAACAAAATTATATAGTAAAGAAAAACAGACCTAGTAACTATACTCGACTACAACATTTAAATAAGATAACTTGTAGTTTAGTACTGTTAAACACTAGATCTTTTTGACTATCATTAAAGCTTATATACGCTAAAGTAAAAAAATATGATTTTAACTATCTAATCATTTATTATATTTCTCATAATTTTATAAATTTTTGTTTTTAAAGATGATAACTTTTCAATTAATATCATAATATTTTTAATATATAATCTACAAACTATTTAATTGAAAATCCTACGTCAAATTCTCCTAGGTCTGTATTAAAATTTACCATTACCACTTTATCTGATCCAGATGAGATAGTTACATCTCCACCTGTTACAATCTGTGGTGGTATAATATCACAGTTTAAATCCTGTTCAGCCAATCTACTTGTAGCTTTACCACTAATTATATTACCAAGTTCACCCATAGCAGAAGTTACAAACTTATCAAGTTTTTGCATTTCCATTCCTGACATAGCTTCAACTACCTTTAATGCCATATCTTTAGAAAAACTATATACAATAGATCCTTTTATATCACCTGTCATACCAATAATTACATTTGCTTCTTTATCCATTACAAAATCTTCCTGGATTGAAACTTCTCCTTTTTCTGGTTTAAGTGCCAACATTGTTTGAAAAACTGAATCAGTAGCATCAATAATTGGATTTAATTTTTTTACATCCATTATTTACTTTCCTCCTCACTTTTCTGAATAGAATTTATATGTTTACCTATATCTTGATCAGTTGACGCTACATGATTAATTAACCAAGTTAGTAAACGACCACTGAATTCCATAACAAAATCTTCATCATATTCATTATTTTGATACTCTTGCTGAAACTCTGCCACTTCTGCTTTAAACTCCTCATGAATCTGATGATGTTTTTCAAAGTCAGGATATTCATATTTTTGCTGCAATTTTTCTTCTGCATCAAAATGAGTTACAACATATTCACTCATAAAATTTAGGGTTTTCTCTACTTCTTTTTTCTTTTCAGCTTTCTCTTTATCACTTCTTGCAGTTTGAATAAAGTTTTTTAGGCGTTTAAAAAGTTCTTTATGCTGTTTATCCACTAACTCTACTCCAATTTTGTATTCATCTTTCCAAATCATATTCCACTCCTTAAATAAATATCCTACTGTCAAAACTATTGCCTTAAATATTAGCTAAAAACTTGTAGTGACAAACTTCTCTTAACTTATCATCTTTTATCTAATTTAATCACTAAAAATAATTTTTTAAGATAATTTACTTTCAAACTTATTTAAGTACAATACTTTATAATTAATTCATTTATATTATCACTACAATTACTTATACCCAAATTAATTAGATGATAACATTTTAAATAATATATATATTTCATTAATGTTTATGATTTTTTCTAAAACAACAGCTAATCCATAATCAATACGATTCACATAATTGAAATAGGCACATACTTGGTTTATATCTAATATGTCTCTGTCAGAAAAACCAACGGTTCGTAATTTTTTTACATTACTATTTTCCAATGCATATGACTTATTAGTTAACTTTTCTACATAAAAAGATTAGCTTCTATTTCTATATTTCCCTTTGCGCTCTAGATAAATTTGATTCTCCAAATATTATTTCTTCATATAAATTATGATAGGCTTGCGTACTACTCGGTATTTCCAATACCACCACTCATTTCTATTATAATACTAGACTCAGAGATACTTTTTTACTTTAGATAAAAAAATAAGTAACTCTGCAATTACTTAATAGAAAATTTAGTGACTTTTATCTAGTAAGATTTATAATCAACACAAAAATGTAATAATTGAATAGAATTTTATTTTTAGGGTAAATATATTCTAAGGTGGTGATATATATGAAATATAGTAAATATATTTTAGTAATATTAATAATAATTATTATACTATTCTATGCTTTTAATCAAATGAATACAAAAAATATTTCTGAAAGTAAATCGAATACTCAAGATTCAGAAGAAAATATTATAGATGTTCAAGAAAGAAGTGATATTGAAAAAATAGAAATTGATTTTTCTAAATATACTAAACCAAGTGATGATATAATCAAAGAAAATTTAACTGATTTACAATATAAAGTAACTCAAAAAGAAGGTACAGAAAAACCATTTGACAATAAGTACTATGATAATTATGAACTAGGAATCTATGTAGATATTGTAACAGGGGAACCTTTATTTTTTTCAACAGATAAATATAAATCAGATACTGGATGGCCAAGTTTTACTAAACCAATTAGTTTAGATGTTATAACCTTTCATGAAGATAATAAGCTTTTATCAACTCGTATTGAAGTTAAAAGTAAAGTAGGAAAATCACATTTAGGCCATGTTTTTAATGACGGACCTATAGATGACGGTGGTTTAAGATACTGTTTGAATAGTTCTGCTTTGAAATTTATTCCATATGATAAAATGAAAATTTCAGGATATAAAGAATTAATAGAACCATTAGATAAACTTAACTCAATTAATTAGTAATTTAAATGGATGATTTTCTTAATTATAGAGAATCATCTTTTTAAATTATATTATATAATCTATTCCAAATATATAATTACAGTATATACAATGAATCTTTTTCATATTTCAAATTATTAAATATATCTTTTATTGATGTTTTTTTGTCTAAACTATATTTTTTAAACAAATTTATTAATTCATTAATATCATTTGCAATTAATAATTCAGTATTATTACAACAAAATTTCCATTTTGTTTTACTATTAGTAATTGAATAATTATTATTTTTGTATGAAAACTCAATTTCTCTAACAACTTCTAAATCATTTAATAAATTATTAAATTTATAAATATTAATCCCACCTTTTTATATTTCTGTATTTATTTTTATAAAAACTTTTTTTTCATGATTAAATTTTTAACTACTTTAATTTTTAATTTCTTTATCTATTAATTTATCTAATTTTTCTCTAGCTTTCTTTGTAGCTTCTAAATCAGAAATGTTTGAATCCATTTCTTTTTTCTTTAACTTATCTAAAATATTCTTTTCTATTAACATTATCTCTACAGATTCAAATGTCTTTTCAGAATTTAAATACTCATCATAAGACGAATATCCTGTTGTTAATAGATGAATCTCTAAATTTTCTTTACTTAACTGCCTGCTACTAGGAATCATTGACTCTTTATATTCATTAACTTTTTTTACTGACGGTATAACATTTTCTAAGTCAGATGCTATTTCTCTTATAGCTCTTGCTTTTTTAATTGGTTTCAATGTCCACTGAATTGCCTCTTTTTTTGAACGTCCAGATAACATTGCTATTTCTATTTTTCTTTCACTAATTTTGTATCCATCTACTTCAATATATTCATCCTCTTTATATTTATCATTTATTTCTCTTAATTTTTCTATAAATTCCTCAGTTGATAATTTCTTTTCCCCATGACTTACTTCAGAAGTCGTATTATTTTCTTTATCTTCAATAGTATCATTATTGCAACCTATCATGAAAATTAAAACTGTTAATATTATTACTACTGCTATACTCTTTTTCATTATATCTCTCCTATAATTTTTCTAAAAATTTACATTCATTATAAAGTCGTATTTATTTTATGATTTTAAAGCTTTAAAATATTTAAAATCTATTTCATTTTCTCTTTAAAAGATAAAATTGAAATTATATTTTTACTAATAATATAAACACTTAATAAAAAAGATATTATTATTAGTAAATACACTATATATAAAACTACTGATTTATCAGGTTTTTCTATTATCGAAGAACTAGTCATTTTTATATCACTTCCAAATTCATTTACCAGTGACTTTTCAGCTATATCTACTTCTTCAGGTTTTAATAAACCTAATTTGATTCTTAAGTCTCCATTATTATTCTCAATATTTATATTTTTAAAATTAATATTAGTACTTTTACTAATATTTGTTTTTACTTCATCAACATTTATATTTTTATTTACTTCAAAGTTAAGAATTGTTCCACCATTTCTAGATAAATCACTTAACAATATCCCTTTATTAGTAAAAACAAAGTTTAATGTGAAAATTAATAATATGATACCTAGAAGTATATTTCTTTTCTCTTTCCCCATAAGAAAACCACCTTTTATTTATAATCTGATTTGATTTTTTTGTATCAATTATTAATTTAATATTGTAAATTGTATTATAATAATTGTAAAAAAAATAATTTCTAAGCTATCATTTAAAAGTTCCGATAATGTTTTATACACATTTATAATATAATTCAGTTTTATTCCTTTCTAAAAATAATTTTAGTGTTTTCTAATTTTTTTAAATATTTTAGAAATTTTTGATCTGAATATCTTATCCTTGTTTCTATTTCCCCTAAAAAAGGTATTTTTCTAATAATTTCAATTCGACTTTTTTCTTTATTTATTCTAATATTTTTTATTTTATCCCATTTATATACCTTTCCCATAAAGAAAATACCATTTTCATAAATTCCATTTCGGATTTTTATATTATTTAAACTATTTAAAATAAAATACAATCCTAAAATTATTAAATTAAGAAAAATCACATTAAAAAAATATAATCTATTTGCTTCTGGTCTTTTTAAAATATAAAATATTATTAAACCTAAAATGAATATAATATTTAATATTAAAGTATTCTTCATTTGTTTTTTATCTTCAACGCGATATATTCTACTGTTTAACTTTTTATTAATATAATCTTCCTTTTTATTATATCTTATTATTGTCAGTAGCTCATATATACAAGCAATAATTGGCAATATCAAAGAATATTTTGCAATATCAAAATTAATCATTTCTATATTGCTTTTATTAATAGTTTCATCATCTGGTAGCAGCTCCGGAAGGTAAATTCAACCTCCAACGAACATTTGTGCTTTTACAGTATTTTTTTAGCTTCTATATAAATGTCTGTTAATAACTTTTGTTTTTAAAAAAGTTATCCACAGTGGATAAGTATACTTGTCCTTATTTTTGATTTTTTTGTTAATTAAATTTATTTTTTAGTT